>NZ_JBFRCS010000008.1:0-270433 GCF_052113185.1 Leifsonia sp. YAF41 | reverse complement strand
GTGGTCGGGGTGATGATGAGGGAAACAGGCTCTGATTCCATGCTTCAATTCTCTCAAAACAGGAACTGGAATACGAGCATTTCTCAGGATCGGTGGATAACTTTTCTAACGTATGTTCTGTGGGGGAGCGCAACGCGAACCTAAGGAGTAAGCCTCAGGACGGGTGAGTTCAGAGGTCGGCTCGCGGGATCTCGACAGGCTCGATCACCGGGGCCGAGTTCAGAGGTCGGCTCGCGGGATCTCGACAGGCTCGATCACCGGGGCCGCGTTCAGAGGCCGGCTCGCGGGATCTCGACAGGCTCGATCACCGGGGCCGCGTTCAGAGGCCGGCACGCGGGATCTCTGCAACGGTGGAGTTGCTCGCTGGCGCTCGCTCCACGATCAGCGGGTGGGTCGGCAGTCAGCGGCCGAGCGTAGAGCGCTCGGCCTCGTCTGGTCCCGCGGCGACGCTACTCGCCGGACAGGATCCGGGTGACTTCCTCGTTCTTCAGCTTGTACCAGGCCGAACTGTTCGACCCCTCAAGCGCCGACTGCGGGCTGTCGCTCTGGTTCCACCACTTCGCCTCGAGGATCCGGCCATCGAGCATGACCCGGTCACCCTTCTCGTAGACGATGTCGGCGGCCCATTCCGGGTACGTGCCCGCGGGCACCTCGATGACCGGCTGCGGTTTGTCGCCCGCCAGCACCGGGCCGATGAGCTTCCAGGGAGTCTCCGAGGCGCGCACCGAGGGGTTGTCCGGCACATCATTCAGCGTCCAGTATTTGGCCGAGTAGACATTGCCGTGCCACACCACCCGGTCCTCCGCCACATAGGTGGCCTCGGGTGACCAGATTTGGTAGGGACTGGTCGCCGGGTCGTCGACGACCGGCGCGATCGACGGCTCAGCGGTCCGGGTGGCCGGAGCAGTCGCCTGCGCTGTGGCCGGTGCGGCGGTGATCCCGGTGGCAAGCACTTTGGCGAACCGGGAGTCGCCCTGGTTCACGCCGCTGCACGCATCCGAGACTCGCTTCACGTCGGGGTAGTTGGTGCCACAGGTGGCGTCGCGGTTGAGCGACCACATCGACATCCGACCGATGCCCTTCTTCTGGGCGAACGCGTTCAGGCCCTGCGCCGAATCGATGGTGAAGACCTCGCTTCGCACGTCGTTCTGGCCGATCATCGGGGTGAGCCCGACCTTTCGCCACAGCGTCATGTCGCCGAGGTCAGAACCGTCTGCCGTGTACAACGCGCCGAGCTGATCGTGGGTGGCCTGCGCCGCGGCGATCGAGGCGTCGAGCATGCCAGCGGAGGTCGTGATGCCGGTGTTGAAGTCCATGGTCATCACGTTCACTCCGGTGAGATCCACATCCGCTGCGAGCATCTGGGCCACTGCGGTCGTGCCCTCGGTGGTCAGGCCCGTCGGGGCGACCGGAAGGGTGAGCCAGACGTCCAGCTTCGAGCTTCGCGCGACCTGCTCCTCCTGGATGGCGGCGATTGCCGCAGCCCGGCGCAGTCCGGCGTTCGGGTCGCTGAGGCTGGCACCCTCCACATCGAGGTCGATGGTGGTGACTTTGTACCGGTCAATGACCTCCCGGTACGCCTGCTTCAGTCTCACGGGGTCGGTGCACGATGCGGCCAGTTCGGAGTTGGCCACTCCGCCGAACGAGACGAGGATCTCGCCGCCGTTCTGAACGAAACGGGCGATGCGCCGGTCCAAGTCCATGCTTTGCTCGGCCTCATCCAGTCCGTAGTGCCCTCCCCACGAGGGCTCGCAGTCGGAATCGGGGTCGGCGACGATAAAGGAGAGCACGACATTCTTCACGTCCGTCGCAGCGACATCCTCGAACGCAAACGTCGGTGTCGCAGTGACATCGACGTATCCGGAGAAGAATGACCGGGCATCGGATGCCGCGCGCGCATCGTCGAATTGGCTCCAGCTGAAGACCGCGCCAGTGACCGCCACTCCGACGGCGGCGCACAGGGCGACAACCCGGACAGCGGACAGGCGGCGCCCGGGAAAGCGTTGTGACATAGTTTTCTCCCCAATACGGGGTACAGGCGGACCCGGGAAACGCCTCGCATGGCCGACGAAAGTGCCGGTCACGGTCCTGTTTGTGATGATTGGATGAATGTGGGCATCATTGCCGAGAGTCGATCCAGCGTGGTGGAAAACGCACGTCCTCCCATTATGTTGGCAAACGGCGAAGAATTTCTGGCCCACATCCGGGTGAGTTTTTCCGCGCCAGACACGGGTGAGAGTTCCTCCCGGTGACACGGGAGAGCTATGCCAGACCAACCAGTGCTGCCGACGGACTCGGTCGAGCACGACATCACGAAGTCCACAGCCGCGCCGGATGACGCATCCGTTTCCGATGCCGGTAGCACCCGCAAGCGCCAGTGGGGTGCGGAGCGCCGGTCTGAGCCGCTCTCGATCGTGCACCCAGTGCCGTCCCGGCGTAAAATTCTGCTCGGACGAGTGGGGATTCTGGCCACGATCCTGGCCTGGATTCTCTATGTCATTTCGACGGTGCTGCGGCAACTGGCCGACAACCCGAACGCGGGTTTCCAGTTTCAACTGGAGACCGTCTCCTACCTCGTCGTTGTCACCTTCCTCACATTTTCCGCGCTGATGTACCTGCTCGCGCGGCAGGGTGCAATGTACCGTTTCGCCAGTCACAAGCGCGTCGCCCGCGGCGAACTCGACCGCCACTTCGCCGACTATCACGAGGGCATCACCGTGCTTGTCCCCTCGTACGCCGAGGAGCCTCAGGTGGTGCGTGCGACGCTCTGGTCGGCGGCGCTGCAGGAATTCCCAGATCTCACCGTTGTCCTCTTGCTGGATGACCCGCCGTTCCCCACCGACCCGGCCGTGCTTGCCAGGCTTGAACAGACGCGGGCCCTCTCGGTCGACATCGAATCCGCCCTGGCTGCCCCGGCCGAACGGACCAACTCGGCGCTGGCCGATTTTCGGCAGCGGATGGAGCAAGGCGACACAGACGCAGCAGACGAGCTGCGCCGCGTCAGCGCCGAATACGAGGCGGCAGCCGGCTGGTTGGAGACCATGGCCGAAGCGGAGCGCGTCGAAGACCATGTGGATGAGTTCTTCGTCGACCTGGTCGTCATGGGGCTCGCTCGAGAATTGCGCCTGACAATGCTCGCGCTTAACGCGGCCAGCGCGCAGAACGCCGCACTTGGCGCTGACCGGCTGGGCGAGCTGTACCAACGACTGACCTGGATCTTCAACGTGAAGACCAATACCTTCGAACGCAAGAAGTTCGCGAACTTGTCGCACGAGGCGAACAAGGCCATGAACCTCAACTCCTACATCTCGCTCATGGGGAGCAGCTGGCGCCGGGAAGACGCGGCAGGTGCTGTGATCCTCCGTGAAGCTGCGGGGGAATTGGCCGACCTGATCATCCCCGACACGGAGTACGTTCTCACGCTCGACGCCGACTCACTGCTCTTGCGCGACTACTGCCTGCGACTGGTGTACTTCCTCGAATCGGCCGGTAATGAGCGGGTCGCGGTCACACAAACTCCGTATTCGTCGTTTCGGGGCGCACCGACGCGTATCGAACGGGTCGCCGGCGCCACCACAGACATCCAGCACATCCTGCACCAGGGCATGACCTACTACGGGGCAACTTTCTGGGTCGGCGCCAACGCCGTCATCCGAAAGCGTGCACTAGAGGACATCGTCGAGGTAGAGAACGTGGGCGGATTTGAGATCCGCACGTACATCCAGGACCGCACGGTCATCGAAGACACCGAGTCCAGCGTGGACCTGGGCACCCATGGCTGGACGCTGTCGAACTACCCAGAACGACTCAGCTACAGTGCCACCCCGCCCGACTTCGGCGCACTCGTGGTGCAGCGGCGCCGCTGGGCCAACGGGGGGCTACTGATCCTGCCGAAGTTCTGGAAGCAGATCTCGCAGCGTCGTTTCATGCGCGAGCGGGTGCTCTTCCGCGAGGTTCTGCTGCGGGTCAACTACATGGCGTCCATTGCGTGGGCGAGCTTCGGCTTGCTGTTCCTGTTGGCCTACCCCTATGACAGCCGGTTGCTCAGCCCACTCGTCTTCGTCGCGGCGCTGCCATACTTCCTGGCCATGGGAAGCGATCTTCGCGACTCGGGGCACCGGTTCAGCGATATCTTCCGCATCTACGGATTCAACCTTGTTCTGCTGCCGGTAAACCTCGCCGGGGTCATCAAGTCGATTCAGCAAGGTTTCACCGGCGAGAAGATTCCCTTCGTGCGAACACCGAAGGTGAAGAACCGCACTGCGGCACCGGCCCTCTACGTTGTGATCCCGTACTTGATCGTCGCCTTCTCGCTGCTCACCGTGTGGCGGAATGTGCAGGATCAGAACTGGGGCAACGCGGCCTTCGCCGCGCTCAACGCCGTGCTGGCTGCGGGAGCGATTCGCGCCTACATCGGGGTGCGCAATTCAGCCGTCGACGTGGCCCTCGGAATAATCGGCTGGCTCTACGTCGAGCCGAAGAAGGCGAAGCAGGCCGCGCCGCAGATTGTGCCGAAGACGCCGGAGGAAGTGGACTGGGAATCGGTTCTTTACCACGGTGACCGCCGGCTCAACCGCGATCTGCGCGCGGGAAACGATCGTCGTCGCCGCGTCACGCCGCGCTAACTCATTGCCGCGGCTCGAAGCGCTCCACTTAGAACGTGCCGCCAATGAGGGGCAGACAAGGGCTTTGCCCCCTGATCGTGGGTATATGCCAAGTGGGTGTGCTGACGCTACGCTGATGCGCTAYCCCGTAGTACCCCGCGGATTTGCGGACTCTCAATGTCTTCACTTCTCCGGGCTCTCAGCTGCACCTCACCCGAGGAGGTTCTTGTGGCAACACTCACCGAAATTCTGATTCTGCACGGCCTCCTCCCGATCGAGCATCTCGATACGGTGATGGCCGGCGACCCTGCCGATGAATCGGCCGTACGCACGCTCGTCGCCGAGGGCGTCATCACCGAAGTTCAGTTTGCTCAGGCACGTGCAGCCCAAGCCGGCCTTCCGTTCATCGAACTCGTCGACTACCCGGTCGACCGACTTGCTGTTGCGCTCATCCCGGCCGTGGCGTGCCGCCGCCATGAGATTCTGCCGATTGGAATCGACAATGGCCGGCTGATGCTCGCCATGGTCGACCCCGGCAACATCTTCGCCATCGACGATGTGCGCGAGGCTGCACGGATGCCGGTGCGACCGATTGTCGCCGAACGTGCCGACCTGCTGGCGGCGATCGACCGCTATCTTCGTGCCGACGATGAACTCAGCAACCTGACGACGACGCTCGAGGAAGAAAACGCGCCGGTCGAGACCACGACGTTCGGTAGCACGGATTCAGCGGATGACGACGCCCCCATCGTGCGGTTCGTCAATCTTCTGGTTAGCCAGGCGATCCAGGACCTCGCCTCCGACATCCACATCGAACCTGCCGAGCACGATCTGCGCGTGCGTTATCGCATCGACGGGGTGCTGCATGAGATGCAGAGTGCCCCCAAGAGCATCCAGAATGGCGTGATTTCACGCCTCAAGATCATGAGCGACATCGACATCGCCGAACGGCGCAAGCCTCAGGACGGCCGGATGTCGGTCAGTCACGGCGGGCGAAAGATCGACCTGCGCGTTGCGACCTTGCCAACGGTGTGGGGCGAGAAGGTCGTCATGCGAATTCTCGACAACTCGAACACCAGCCTGAATGTGCGCGACCTGGCGCTCCTCGACCGTAATTTCGAGGCGTACAAGGCCTCGTACAGCAAGCCGTACGGCATGATTCTGGTCACCGGACCGACGGGATCGGGCAAGTCCACGACGCTGTACACCACTCTCGGCGCCGTCGCCCGGCCCGAGATCAACGTCATCACCGTCGAAGACCCGGTCGAGTACCGGATGGCCGGTATCAATCAGGTGCAGGTGAACCCGAAGGCCGGCCTCACGTTCGCCAGTGCGCTCCGCTCGATTCTGCGCAGCGACCCCGACGTCGTTCTGCTCGGTGAGATCCGTGACCACGAGACCGCCCAGATCGCCATCGAAGCCTCGTTGACCGGTCACTTGGTGCTCTCCACTTTGCACACCAATGATGCGCCGAGCGCGATCACCCGGCTCACCGAGATGGACATCGAACCGTTCCTCGTCGGTTCGGCCCTCGACTGCGTCGTGGCACAGCGCCTCGCCCGCCGGCTCTGCGACAGATGCAAGGCGCCGGCTGAATTCGATGCCGACTACTTGACCAAGCTGCGATTCGGGTTCGACCCCGACCTCGAGCCACCGACGGTTTTCGCGCCGGTCGGCTGCACGACCTGCTCGAACACGGGCTATCGCGGTCGAATCGCCGTGCACGAGGTGATGACGGTGACCGAGGAGGTCGAGCGCCTCGCTGTTGCCCGCGCGTCGAGCGCCGAAATCGGCCGGCTGGCGCGCGAGCAGGGCATGATTACTTTGCGTGAAGACGGGTGGGAGAAGGCCAAGCTCGGCCTGACATCCGTCGAGGAGATTCTGCGAGTGGTGGCATAGTGCCGCCCGCAGCTTGAGTGGGAGGCGCCATGGACAAGCCAATTTATGAAATTCCGGTCACTCCTCCCGAGGGCACGCAGGGCGAGTGGGCGCCGAAAAGGCTGATCCCGCCGACCTTCAGCCCGCCGTCGGGACAGCAGCCTGCCCCGACTTACGAGCCTGCCCCGACATATGCGCCGGTCCCTACCTACATACCCGTCGCTGCGACCTCGCTTCCCCAGCCCACGAACTCCAGCGAGCCGGATGACGGGCAGAGTTCCTTCGAAGCACTGCTCGCCGAACTCAACGATCGGGCCGAGAGCGCCGGCATTGCGGCAATCTCGCCCGATGCCAGTTCGGCATCGGTGCCGGCCGAATCGCCGAGTGCCCAGCCATCGCCGTTCGAGTTGCTGCTTTCGGGTGCTGACGCGGTCGTCGAAACGCCCGCAGTCGTGGCAACGGTCGTTGAGCCGGCAATCGAGCCAGTCGCCGACCCCGTCGCAATTGCGTCAGTGGCCGTCGAACCAGCTGGCCTCTCCCCGTTCGCCGACCTTGGTTTCGATGCCATTCCGGTCGACGAGATACCACCCGCACCGACGCAGGTCGAGATCCCGCTTCCGGCCACCCAGTTGATCCCCACGCAAGATGCCGTTGCGACGACTCCGATCTACGCGCTCGACGATGCAGCCACCGAGACGATTTACTCCCTCGATGACATCGCGCCGCCCTCTGGGCTCCCGGTTCCGATCGCACCGCCGACGGGACTCCCGGTTTCGATCGCTCCGCCGCCCCTCACCGTCCCGGCGGAAGTCTCACCGCACGTCGCCCGCGCTGAAGCACGCCTCACCGATGCCGAGCGAGCCGTGTTGGGTAATGCCAACCCCGATCTCATCCGGGCCCTCGAATCAGTCGTGCGCGACGGCGCATCCGACCTGCACGTGACGGCCGGCGCACCGCCGAGCCTCCGCGTTGACGGCGGTCTTCGCCCGATCGACGGCGAACCACGATGGATGCCCGAGAAGGTCACCGAAGCCCTCTACAGCCTCCTCACCGATGAGCAGCGTGAACGCTTCGAGAAGGAGCTTGAGCTCGACTTCGCCTACACCGCCGGGGGAGCCCGGTTCCGGGTCAACTACTACCTGCAACGCAACTCGATCGGTGGGGCCTTCCGACTGATTCCGCAGGAGATCAAGCAGCTCGCCGAGCTGGGTGTGCCGGAGTCAATCGCGAAGTTTGCCCAGCTCCCGCGCGGACTCGTTCTCGTCACCGGCCCGACCGGTTCCGGAAAGTCGACCACGCTGGCGGCTCTGATCGACCTGGCCAACCGCACCCGCGCCGACCATATCGTCACCGTCGAAGACCCGATCGAGTTCTTGCACCGGCACCAGCAGTCGCTGGTCAACCAGCGCGAGGTCGGCCACGACACGCACAGCTTCGCGGCGGCGCTCAAGCATGTTCTGCGCCAGGACCCCGACATCATCCTGATCGGTGAGCTTCGCGACCTGGAGACGATCTCAGTTGCGCTCACCGCGGCTGAAACCGGCCACCTCGTCTTCGCCACCCTGCACACGCAGGATGCCGCGCAGACGATCGACCGTGTCATCGACGTGTTCCCGCCGCACCAGCAGGGGCAGGTGCGCGCACAGCTCGCTGCAACCCTGCAGGGTGTCGTCTGTCAGACGCTGGTCAAGCGCGCCAGCGGCCGTGGCCGCGTGGTTGCGACCGAGGTGCTCGTCACGACGCCGGCCATCGGCAACCTTATTCGCGAGGGCAAGACCTACCAGATCACCTCGATGATGCAGGCCGGTCGCGAGCTCGGCATGCACACCATGGACCAGCACCTCGCCGACCTCGTCAATTCCGGCCAGATCACCCGCCAGGCTGCAGTTGAGAAGGCTCATGAGCCAGAGAGTCTCTCGCAGCTGATTCAGCGCGTTGAATCGCCGACTGAGGCCTCGGCGCGTGCGATCGCGGCCAGCGGCATCGACTTCGGCGATTCTTACTCGGGGGTCGGTCGCTAATGGCCACCGCGCAGGCATTCGCCTACACCGGGCGCAATGCTGCCGGCAAGACGGTCAAGGGGCGAGTGGATGCGCCGAGTGAGGGGGCCGTCGCCGGCCGACTGCAGGCGATGGGCATCTCCCCGATCTCGATCGCCCCTGCTCCCGAAGGAACCGGTCTCAACCGGGAGATCTCGGTACCCGGATTCAGCAAGGGTGTCGGGCTCAAAGACCTCGCCATCATGAGCCGTCAGATGGCGACCATGATCRGGTCGGGGCTCTCGCTACTACGCACCCTCAACATCCTTTCGGAACAAACGGAGAGCAAGCCGCTCGCGAAGATCCTCGTCCAGGTGCGCGACGACGTCGAAAGCGGAACTTCGATCTCCGAGGCCTTCGGCAAACACGGTGGAACGTTCCCCCCCATCATGGTCAACATGGTGCGCGCGGGCGAGACCGGCGGATTTCTCGACAGCGCTCTCGAGGCAATTGCTGAGAACTTCGAAAAGGAAGTGAAGCTGCGCTCAACCATCAAGTCGGCCATGACCTACCCGGTCATTGTGCTCATCATGTCGCTGCTCGCCGTGATGATCATGCTCATATTCATCGTGCCGATTTTTGAGGACATGTTCAAGGGCCTCGGCAGCGGGCTGCCTCTGCCGACGATGATCCTCGTCTACCTGTCCCGAGCGATGATCTGGGTGGTGCCGATTGTGGCCGTCGTCAGCATCGTTTTCGCCATCTGGTGGGGCAAGAACAAGAACACCGAACGGGTGCGCAAGTTCAAAGACCCCAAGATGCTCAAGCTGCCCGTGTTCGGATCGTTGCTCAAGAAGATCGCGGTCGCTCGCTTCGCGCGCAACTTCTCCAACATGATCGGCGCGGGCGTGCCCATTCTGCAGTCGCTCAAAATCGTGGGGGAGACTTCCGGCAACTGGGTGATTGAAGACGCCCTGACGAAGGTCGCGGAGTCCGTGCGCCAAGGCCATTCAATTGCGGCACCGCTGCTCGCGCAGCCTGTCTTCCCGCCGATGGTGACGCAGATGATCGCGGTCGGCGAGGATGCCGGCTCTCTCGAGGTGATGCTCGACAAAATCGCTGACTTCTACGACCAAGAGGTGCAATCTGCCACTGAACAGCTCACAGCGGCCATCGAGCCCCTCATGATCGCCTTCCTTGGCGTCATCATCGGCGGAATGGTCATCGCACTCTACATGCCGATCTTCAGCATTGCGAGCGCCGTCAAATGAGTGGGTCATTCTGTCTCAACGGCAGAGTCGATGCAAGCAATCTGTCAGACATTTCCGCCGCCACCCCCTGCTTTGGGGGCAGTGATTCTTGCTTTTGACCCCCATCCTTGGGTCGTAGCTGGGAACAGTCTGGCAATAGCGTTGGACTTCCCTTCGATCCCGAAGGCAGGTTCCCCACCACCTCTCGAACGGACAATCACATGCTTGCTAAGTCAATGAACGCCTTGAACGCCCGACGCAAGAATGCCTCAGAAAGCGACAAGGGCTTCACCCTCATCGAACTGCTCGTCGTCGTCATCATCATCGGCATCCTTGCCGCGATTGCTATCCCGGTGTACCTCGGTATCCAGAGCAGCTCGAAGGATGCCGGAGTGAAGTCCGACCTTACGAACGCAAAGATTGCTGTCATCGCCCAGCAGACCGACAGTGGAACGTTCCCTGCTAACACGGACTTTGTCCTGACGAATGCAGCCTTGGTCAAGTACGGGTTCACCTTGGGCGACAACACGACGTCGATCAAGTACAGCGGCACGGCCCCAACTGCAACAGCTACATCGTTCTGCCTCGTCGCTCCGGCGGCGAGTGATTCGACGAAGTTCTTCTACGTAACTTCCTCAACTGGCGTCACTCAGACGGCGGAAGCCACTGCGAAGCCGTCAGGCTGCTAGGTTCCGCTACATTCTCACTTCGGTGGGGCGCCGCACGGCGGCGCCCCACCACGTCCGTAGGTCACCGCTCCGCCGCATGCGCTCAAACCCGCCACTCCGACACCCGAAGTTCGAGGGAGGTTAGTCATGAAGATCCTTCGCAACCGGCTCCGCCTTCTTAGTGGCGACTACACGGGTCTCGGACTAGTCGAGATTCTCATTTCAATGCTGATCCTTGCGCTCTTGGCCGTTGCCTTTCTGCCTCTGCTTCTCAACACGTTGCAACTGGGGCCGAAGAACGCAGCCATCGCCGCAGGCAATCAGCTCGTCGCTGACGGTCTCACGCGGGCCGAGGCCCAGGGCCTTGCGAGCTGCATGAATGTGCAGTCGCTTAGCTCGTCGTTTCCAACCTCGGCTGCTACAACCGCATCTGCAATTGAATACGGAATCTCCGTCACTTTCGTGCCTGGGAGCTGTCCGGCCGGACCGCTCGAGTATCCATCGACTATCGAGGTGCTGGTCACAGCAGTGCAATACGCCGGCACGCCGAATTCGAGGGTCCTTACAAAAGCACGCCAACTGATCTACGTGGCCCTTCCATGAGTGAACGCGAGAACGCGCGAGGATTCACGCTGATCGAGCTGATCGTCTATGTCGCCCTTCTGGGCGTCGTTCTCGTGATTGTGAGCGCCCTGCTTCTGAATTCTCTTCGAACACAATCGACCGTGCTGAGCGCGTCGGAGGCGACGAATAATGGGCAGCTTGTCCTCACCTCGGTCGACACTGCAGTCCGGAATGGTTCAGGTGTCGAGGTCTCTGACACTGGCAAGCTGCTGATCGCACGCACAGTATCGGGAGGCACTTGGGTTTGCCGGGCGTGGTACTACAGTTCGACCGATGGAGGCACCGTGTACACGACCACAAAAACCTCACGAGCGGCGATCAATACCGCTACTGCGACCTCGACCTGGACTTTGCTGGCGAGCCGCGCGGGCTCAGGACTTCCGGCCATCTTCGGACCCGTCACAGCGACCGCTCCATCGGGTGAGGCAGTGACAGTCAGCCTCAACTTGGACATCAAGGGCCAGGCGCCTGTAACGCTCACCACAACAACCGCGCCTCGCCTTTTCAGCACTGACCGCGGCACCTGCTTCTAAGTAAGAGAGGGCGCATCATGTACAAGCACTTTCAGCTCGCCAAAACCAGCCTGAGTGAACGAGGAAGCGCGCTGATCGCCGTCATCGGCGTGATGGCTGTTCTCGCCCTAATGGCGGTGACATTGAGTGCGGTTTCGATCAGTGCATTGGCTCACACGACTTCGTCGCGTGCGGGCACGCAATCCAATGCTGCCGCTGAGAGCGGGGTGAACTTCGGTCGGGCACAGATCGCACGAGGCGTCAACCCCTGCTCCATCAACTGGGCACTTGCGCCGACCACGACCTCGTTTACGGCAACAGTGCAGCAATCTGCCGACGGCATCACCTGGGCCTCCTGTCCCGCACTTGCGACCACGAAGCTCGTCCGAATTGTGGCTCAGGGGACTGCCACATCAAAAGGGGTGGCGGGAGTTTCGGCCCGGGACACGAGCAAAGTATCGGCGATCTTCGACTATGTGCCGGGAATTGGCCCCGTGACGCCAAGTGGCCCGGGGATCTTCTCCTACAACACCTTTGGTGTCGACAAGGGTGTGCTGGGAGTTGATGCCATTACATTGACCGGCGGAGGCGCAATCGTGCGCAACGGTAATTTCGATTGCACAAACCCGAATGGCAAAGTTGCGGGAAGCATTTGGGTCTACGGTGACCTCGACCTCGGCAAGTGCGAGGTGACCGGCAACGCCTGGGTGAGCGGCAAAGCGACCATGCAGAGTAGCTCGAATGTTGCTGGCACGGTCTGCTCGAGCTCGGGCGTCACCAAGAATTGCCCTGCAGGCTGGACCATGCCGCTATCACCGGACTGGGTTGACATCCCATTCGATCCCAGCAAATGGGTACACACGGACGGGCTTCCCTACGTCGTTGTCAACGTGCCGGCCGGACAGTGTGACATCGATAAGGTGCTTGACACGGCGAATGCCCGCTCTGCATCCGGCGCTGCCCTGAGACCAGCCATTATCAACTCGATTGACAACTGCCCTGACGGCATTCGGGTCCGGGGAGACATGACGATTCGCCGCGACGTAGTCGTCTTCGCCCGCACCTTTCTGCTCGACCAGAACAAGACCACGTTTACGTCGCCCGACGTCGGCAGACGGATTTGGTTCATGACTCCTGACTACGTCAACGATGGGGTGCCCAGTTGCCCGGGTAATCCAATCGCTGGTCATTCTGCCTCGGCCTATCCTGATGGTAAGGAGTTTGTGTGGGGCTTGGGATGGGACGGGTCAAACAATCTTTCGGTCGAGATCAATGGTCAGCTCAGGGCGATGCTCTACTCCCCGTGTGCATTGAAGATCAAGAACAACTCCATCTGGAACGGTCAGTTGTATGTCGGTGGAACAGATGCCAAGAACAACTTCGACTTCACGTATAAGCAGATTGGGCTCGGTGGCGCGAATCTCAATACGGGTGAGGAATACACGGCAACAACGCCGAGTGTCACGTTGAAGTCAATCCGCGATGCGAGTGCTGGTGGCTAGCTTCCTCGTCGGTGCCATTGGAGTCTTCGGACTCTTCATCGGCTCCTTCCTCAACGTAGTGATCTACCGGGTTCCCGCCGGGTTGTCGATCGTGTCGCCGCCGAGCGCGTGCCCGCGGTGTGGTGCTGCGATTCGGCCATATGACAACATTCCGGTCGTCTCATGGCTTCTGCTGCGCGGAAAATGCCGTAGCTGCAACACCTCGATCTCGGTGCGCTACCCGTTGGTCGAGGCTGGAACAGGGGCGGCATTCGCTGCAGTCGCAGTGTGGGTTGGGCAGGGATGGAGCGAGGTCTCGACAAGCTCGACCACCGGTGTCGACCTTGTAGTCGGAGTCCTCGTTTTGGTTGCCTACCTCTATTTGGCAGCAGTGAGCATTGCTCTCGCCTTGATCGATCTTGACGTGCATCGGCTACCCAACTCGATCGTGCTTCCGAGCTACATCGTCGGTATCGTGCTCTTGGGCTCGGCGGGCGTGGTGAGCGGGGACTACGGGTCCTTGCTTCGCGCAGGAATTGGCCTCGCCGCATTGTGGGCCGTCTATCTGGTGATGGCGCTGGCATACCCGGGTGGAATGGGATTCGGTGATGTCAAACTCGCGGGAGTCTTGGGCCTCTTCCTCGGTTACCTAGGCTGGGGCTCACTCATAGTCGGCGCCTTCTCCGCATTCCTGCTTGGCGGTCTCTTTGCCCTCGGGCTGCTCATTGCCCGCCGGGCCACCAGGAAGAGCGGCATTCCCTTCGGGCCGTGGATGCTGGCCGGCACCTGGGTCGGGATCTTCTTCGGAAACACGCTGTGGAATGGCTATCTGTCACTCTTCGGCCTTGCATAACATTCAGTTCAGCGACAAGGGAGCAAACCAATGGCAACAAGTGTCGTAGGGATTGACATCGGGAGCAGATCGATTCGCGCTGTCGAGGTAAGTGACGCGGCGAAGGCCAAGCCGACGGTGTTGCGCTACTTCGAGGTTGCGCTTCCCGAGGGGGCGGTGAGCCGCGGCGAGGTCATGGAGCCTAATACCGTCGCCCACGCGCTCAAAGAGCTGTGGTCGAAGGGCGGCTTCAAGAGTAAAGATGTCGTGCTCGGCGTGGGCAATCAGAGGGTCTTGGCCCGCGATCTCACGGTTCCGAAGATGTCTCTGAATCAAATTCGTGAGTCTCTGCCGTTCGAGGTGCAAGAGATGCTTCCCGTGCCTGTCGCCGAAGCCCTTCTCGACTTTTACCCGATCTCCGAATCAATGGGCGAGAACGGCCCTACAGTCAGCGGATTGCTCATCGCCGCGGTGAAAGAAGCAGTTCTCGGCAACGTCAAGGCAACCCAGCTCGCCGGCCTGACGACCGTCGACGTTGACTTGATTCCGTTTGCTCTTAGCCGTGTGTTGATCTCCCGCCCTCGCATCGAAGGCACGATCGCCCTCATCGACGTCGGCGCGAACACCACCAGCGTCGTCATCGCCACCGACGGGGTGCCACAGTTCGTGCGCATCATTCCCACCGGGAGCGATGACCTCACCCAGGCACTCAGCAACGGTCTTGAGGTGGACGCTGGCCAGGCCGAACACATCAAGCGCACGTTGGGATTGGCCACCCAGGTGACGTCGGCTGACGAGAACCAAGCAGTCGAGATCATCTACGAGGTATCGAATGAGCAACTGTCGAGCCTGCGCAACACCATCAATTACTTTGTCAACACTCGGCCGGGAACTTCAGTGCGCCAGATTGTGTTGAGCGGTGGCGGAGCTTATCTCCTGGGCTTTCCTGATGCACTGGCAGAAATCACCCGGATCCCCGTTGTTGCGGGCGATCCGTTTTCAACGGTAGCGGTAGCTAAATCACTGGATGTCGAGCATCTGAAACGGAGCGCCCCCGGCCTCACAGTTGCGCTCGGCCTGGCCCTGGGGAGCGCAGCATGAGCCGTCAGTCGAAGTCAGACATCCTGGTCATCGGCGGAGAGCCACGAGTCGACCTGTTGCCACCCGAGGTGCGCAAGGAGCGCCAGGCGCGGGTCGTTCGCCGGCGCCTCGGTCTCGGCGTTATCGGCGTCTTGCTGATCGTCGTTCTCGGTGCGGGAGCGGCAACCGCGCTCTCGATTCAGGCGCAGGCTCAGCTTCTAGCGGAGCAGTCGCGCACCGGCGAGTTGCTCGCCGAGCAGGCCAAGTACATGGAAGTTCGCACGGTGCAGAACCAGGTCGGGCTGGTGCGTGCTGCGCAGCAAGTGGGCGCTTCGACCGAGATCAATTGGAAGGACTACCTCCAAAAAGTGCAGGCCACTCTTCCGGCCGGCGTGACGATTGACACTGTGGACGTGGACTCTGCGTCGCCGATGGCCATCTATGTGCAGCCGACGGCGCCGCTCCAGGGCGCCCGCGTGGCCACTGTCAATTTCACTGCGAAGAGCACTGGGCTTCCCGACGTTCCGACCTGGCTGACCGCATTGACCACTCTGCCTGGGTATGCGGATGCGCTGCCCGACTCGGTCACCCTGGACGAGGCAACCGGAATTTATACCGTCAGCATCACCATGCACGTCAGTGACGCTGCGTTCGCACAGCGCTTCGTTGAGGAGAAGTAACCGTGGATAAGAACAGAATCTGGGTTATCGGCTCGGTCCTCGTCATGGTCGTGGTGATCGTCGCGGGCTGGTTCGTGGCTGTGCAACCGCAACTCGCGGCGACGGCTGCTGCTTACGAGCAACGAGTCGGTGTTGAGCAGACCAACGCCACTCACGAGGCTTTGCTGGCCAAGTTGAAGACGGACTTCAAGAATATTGATCAGCTCAAGGCTGAGCTGGCCCCCCTCGACGCCTCGGTTCCCACCGGCACCGAGATCGCTGCGTTTGTCGATCAGCTCTACGAGCTGAGCGGCGCAGCCGGTGTGACAGTCACGGGTCTCACAGTTGCCGATGCCGAGCCGTACACGCCGGTGGCCGCCCCTGTAGCCGCGCCGGTCGAGGGTGCCCCAGCTGCGGGCTCAACACCGGCACCGGCTCCGGCGCCGACCGACTCAGCGGCTCCCGCGGCCTCTGCAGCCCCGGTGGCGGGTACCCCGCCGGTGACGAACTCTCTGATCACTGCCACGAACTTCGCGTCGCTCGCCGTGCAAGTGACGGTGACGGGTGACAACTCGTCGGTGCTCAACTTCGTCAACGGGCTGCAAACCGGAAGTCGTCTCTTCCTGGCAACGGGCCTTTCCACCGTTCCGTCGACAGCTGCTGCCGACGCGACGGTAGTCACGACCGGTGTCGACGCTACGATCAGCGGGCTCATCTACGTGTTGGTTCCGACCGTACCCGGCACACCGGCGGGCGGCACGCCCGCCGGTGCTGGAAGCACTGAGGCCAGCGGAACGACGACCGGCTAACGCACTGTAAGGCGTCGCCGGGCAAGTCGCGACATCCCGCGTCACTTGCCCGGCGATGTCCCCGATCCGGGTACGCCCATTGCTAAAGTTGCACTCATTAGTCACGGCCCCGGCCACAAGGAGTGCAGCATGAGCGACAGCAAGCCCACCGACGGCGTCACGGCCCCCGAGACGGATGCCGCAGCGACTGCACCAGAGGCGACCTCCGAGCACACCAGCGACGTGGCCGGCGAGAACGTTGCCACCGAGAGCATCGCTGCTGAGCGCCCGACCGCTCCCGCTGTCACCTCCCCCGTCGAGGACACGACTGACTCCACTTTCTCGTCTGCCAACGAGACGAAGGCGTACGACACGTCTGCACTCGTCGCCGCAGCGTTTGAAGCCCCTGCAGCCGCTGAACCTCCTGCAACCCCCGAGACATCAGCGGCTCCTGAAACACCAGCCGCCGCTGAACCTCCAGTGATCTCTGAAGTGCCCGCAGTCCGGAACACGGATTCTGCGGAATCGGTCGCCGCCCCAGCTGGCTCGGCCGAAGCTCCCGTCGCCGCTGAGACTGAACTTCCCGAGCCCGTCGCCGCCGAACGCGTCAAGCGCGAGACGTACATCCCTGCAGCAGTCGTCGGCGGAGTCGCCGCCGGCGCGGCTACCGTGGCCGCCGCCGATGCGCCCGTCGCGTACGTTCCGGGCGCTCCCTACGAAGACGCCGTAGCCCCGGCCCCGAGCGCAGCGCCATCCGCTGCGCCGGCGGCCGCATACGGCGCGGCCGCTGCGGCTCCTGTCGCCCCGACCCCGATCTACGTGCAGGCACCCACCCCGCCTACCCCGGCAGGCAACCGTGCCGGCGGCATCCTGATCGCCCTGATCGCCACCGTCGCCTACGCGATTCTGTTCGCCATTGCAGCCTTCGTGATCTCCGGCGTCACCAGCGTGACCGTCGCGCAGGCCATCACCACCTTCTCCGAGTTCGTGGTGCGCCCGGTGTTCTTCATCCCGGTCATTTTCTTCTTCATCGCCTTCTCGCTGCTGATTGCGATCGTGAACCGCGGCGGCTGGTGGGCCTACGTCGTGTTCGGCTTCCTCGTCGCCGTCATCGTCTACTTCTCCTACATCGGCGGCGCGCTGCTGACCGTGCAGGCCTGGACGATGACCCCCACCGAGGCCGCGCACTTCATCGGTACCCAGTGGCTGAACCCGGGAGCGATCGCCGCCGCGGTCATCGCCCGCGAGGTTCCGATCTGGTTCGGCGCCTGGATCGCAGCCCGCGGTCGCAAGGTGACCGCCCGCAACATTGAGGCCCGCCAAGAGTACGATCGCCTCATCGACGAGGGGCCCCAGCTCACTAGCCCCTTCTAGAGTTCGGGCCGCCCGGGAGAGCAGGGCATCGATGCAGGATTACCAGAAGTACGCGACGATCGTCGCTCTGTTCGCCACGATGCTCTACGGGGCGCTCGTGGTCGCTGCCCTCGGTCTGATCAGCCTGGCGACCAACCTCGAGGTGCTCCCCGAGACGGATGCCGGCCCCCTGGTCGGTCCGAGCATGGTCGGCGGCGCCGTCATCCTGGTCTTCGTTATGCTCCTGATCCTCGGGATCGGCGGACCCGCCGCCCGGGAACGGGTCGCGGTCGGCTGGGCCTTTCTGACCGGACTCTGCGCCCTTCTGATCTATGTGTTCATCGGGGCGCTGCTCTACGCGATCGATACGGGCGCCCTCGTCGATCTGCTCATCTTCACCTATGCCCAGCTGCAGAGTCCGTTCGCCTGGGCCACCGGCATCCTGGCCATGATCGTGACCCTGGTCTACTCCTGGATTCTGGCTGCGCGGGTCGGCGAGCACGGCCGTCCGCTCTGGCCGTGGGAACGCCGCGGCGAGTAGCGCTCGCTACCCGCCGCCCACCCACCACGAGCCACACCCGAATTCCCGGGCATAGCACCGGGGGAGCGACTACCCTGGAACCATGGAAGGGTCCATCGAGTCGCGCGTCAGCCAGGAGGTTGACAATTGGCTGCTCTGGCTTCCCCGATGGCGCCCCGGAACCCACCCCGGCCGCTCCCGCCTCTGCCGCCGCTGCTTCGGTTCGCCGATGATGATCGCCGCCGGCATCGCCCGCGATGTGCCGCATGCCGTGCAGCACGCACTCACCATGCGCATGATGCAGTTGCTCGCAACCATGGTCGACGAGTTCAGCGAACGCAACCTTCCGTTGGTCCGCCGCGAGATGCGCCTCGACGAGGAGCGCAGGTCGAAGAAGGCCTACCGTCCGGAGGAAGGCCTCGAGCCGGAGTATGACGGACTCGACCTCGACCCCGCTCCGGTCGACGGCGCTCCCTATCTCTTCACTTTCGGCGAGCTCGCCGAGGCGGAGGAGAAGGAACAAAAGGACGAAGAGGCCAACGACGCGCTGTGGTCAGACGTGAGTTTTGCCGAGGATCCCGTCGGCACGCCGGTCGACCGCGTGCTGAGCAGGGCCGAAGAGGATTTCGTGCGCGCCAAACACGATGCCCTCAAGGCCGAGCTCGAGCGTGCAGACAACTACGCGAGCAAAGTGGGCCGCAAGATCTGCACCGAATTGGAAGCGGAGCAGGAGCGCATCCTGGCCGGAGTCGCCGAGTTCATCGAGCCTCAGGTGCAAGCGCTGCTGGCCGACCTGGACAAAGCACTCGACTCCCCGCTCTGGCCGCACTGAGGTGCCGTCGCAGGCATCCTGACCAATCACCGGGAACCTGCCGCAACGCCTGGTCCTACCTTGACCAGAGACCCCCGTCAGGTTAGTATTTTCCGGTGTGCGCTTTGTCGTGCGCGTGACGCATGCCCTCGCGAGGTTTCGCAAGGGCCGCAATCGTTCCGACACTCACATATGCAGGGTTTGCTCTCCGAGCAGCCCCCACGGCATACCCTCCAAGAATTGCAGGATTCATTCTGCGATCGCTGAAGGGTCCAGATGAACTCGAACAGCCCGGCAGCCTGGCAACAAGCTGGCCGGATCGTTCGAATGCTAACCATCAATGAGCTGTCACCGTGCAGCAAAAACAAGGAGTTATTAGTGCCAACCATTCAGCAGTTGGTCAGGAAGGGCCGCAGCCCCAAGGTCACCAAGACCAAGGCTCCCGCCCTGAAGGCCAACCCGCAGCAGCGCGGCGTATGCACCCGTGTGTACACCACCACCCCGAAGAAGCCGAACTCGGCCCTCCGCAAGGTCGCCCGCGTCAAGCTGTCGAACGGTACCGAGGTCACCGCCTACATCCCCGGTGAGGGACACAACCTGCAGGAGCACTCGATGGTGCTCGTCCGCGGCGGTCGCGTTAAGGACCTCCCCGGTGTGCGTTACAAGATCGTTCGCGGCGCACTGGACACCCAGGCCGTCAAGAACCGCAAGCAGGCTCGCAGCCGCTACGGCGCGAAGATGGAGAAGAAGTAATGCCTCGTAAAGGCCCAGCTCCCAAGCGTCCCGTTGTCGCTGACCCGGTATACGGTGCTCCCATCGTCAGCCAGCTCGTCAACAAGATCCTCCTCGACGGCAAGAAGGGTCTTGCAGAGCGCATCGTCTACGACGCACTCGAAGGCGTTTCCACCAAGAACGGTGCGGATGCAGTTGTCACGCTGAAGAAGGCGCTCGACAACGTGCGCCCCACGCTCGAGGTGCGTTCGCGCCGCGTCGGTGGTTCCACCTACCAGGTGCCGGTTGAAGTCAAGCCGCACCGCGCCAACACCCTGGCTCTTCGCTGGTTGACCAGCTACGCCAAGGCGCGTCGCGAGAAGACCATGACCGAGCGTCTCACCAACGAGATCCTCGACGCATCCAACGGCCTCGGTGCCGCTGTGAAGCGTCGTGAAGACACTCACAAGATGGCCGAAGCGAACAAGGCCTTCGCTCACTACCGCTGGTAGTAAGCCCTGGAGCGTGACCGGCGAAAGCTCAGCTTTCGCCGGTTACGCTCCATGAGTCTGTTCGACCCCCGCCAACACAAACTTTCCGGAGGACACCCGTGGCACTTGACGTGCTCACCGACCTGAGCAAGGTCCGCAACATTGGCATCATGGCCCACATTGATGCCGGCAAGACCACCACTACTGAGCGCATCCTGTTCTACACGGGTGTGAACCACAAGATCGGTGAGACGCACGACGGCGCCTCAACGATGGACTGGATGGCACAGGAGCAGGAACGTGGAATTACCATCACGTCCGCTGCGACGACCTGTTTCTGGGGCGCCAACCAGATCAACATCATTGACACCCCCGGCCACGTTGACTTCACCGTCGAGGTGGAGCGTTCGCTCCGCGTTCTCGATGGTGCTGTCGCTGTGTTCGACGGCAAGGAGGGCGTTGAGCCCCAGTCCGAGACCGTCTGGCGTCAGGCCGACAAGTACGACGTTCCCCGCATTTGCTTCGTCAACAAGATGGACAAGCTGGGCGCCGACTTCTACTACACCGTCGACACCATCATCAACCGCCTCGGCGCCAAGCCGCTGGTCATCCAGCTGCCGATCGGCTTCGAGTCGGGCTTCGAAGGGGTCGTTGACCTCGTCGAGATGCGCGCGCTGACCTGGCGTGGAGACTCCAAGGGTGACGTCGAGATGGGCGCCAAGTACGCCATCGAAGAGATCCCGGCCGACCTGGTTGAGAAGGCTGCTGAGTACCGCAAGCTGCTTCTCGAGACCGTCGCCGAGACCGATGACGCGCTCATGGAGAAGTACTTCGGTGGCGAAGAGCTCACCGTTGCTGAGATCAAGGCTGCGATTCGCAAGCTCACGGTCAACAGCGAGATCTACCCGGTTCTCTGTGGTTCAGCGTTCAAGAACCGCGGCGTTCAGCCGATGCTCGATGCAGTTGTCGACTACCTCCCGACGCCGCTTGACGTTCCCGCCATCGAGGCGCACGACGCTCGCGACGAAGAGAAGATCGTCATGCTGCACCCGAAGGCCGACGAGCCTTTCGCAGCTCTCGCGTTCAAGGTTGCCGTTCACCCGTTCTTCGGTCGTCTGACCTACGTTCGCGTGTACTCCGGTCGCCTCGACAGCGGTGCCCAGGTCATCAACTCGACCAAGGGCAAGAAGGAGCGCATCGGCAAGATCTTCCAGATGCACGCCAACAAGGAAAACCCCGTGGATTTCGTGACCGCAGGTCACATCTACGCGGTTATCGGCCTGAAGGACACGACCACGGGTGACACCCTGTGCGACCCGGCCCAGCAGGTTGTTCTTGAGTCGATGACGTTCCCTGAGCCCGTCATCGAGGTCGCGATCGAGCCGAAGACCAAGCAGGACCAGGAAAAGCTGGGCCTTGCTATTCAGAAGCTTGCTGAAGAAGACCCCACTTTCCGTACCGAGCAGAACCAGGAAACTGGTCAGACGGTCATCAAGGGAATGGGTGAACTTCACCTCGACATCCTGGTCGACCGCATGAAGCGTGAGTTCAACGTGGAAGCAAACGTGGGCAAGCCCCAGGTTGCGTACCGCGAGACGATCAAGAAGGCCGTCGAGCGTCACGACTACACGCACAAGAAGCAGACCGGTGGATCGGGTCAGTTCGCAAAGATTCAGATTGCGATCGAGCCCCTCGAGATCACCCCGGACAAGAGCTACGAGTTCGTAAACAAGGTTTCTGGTGGCCGTATCCCGCGGGAGTACATCCCCTCGGTTGATGCTGGTATCCAGGATGCGCTGCACGTCGGCGTACTGGCGGGTTACCCCATGGTCGGCGTTCGGGCACTCTTGCTCGATGGCGCTGCCCACGATGTTGACTCGTCGGAAATGGCGTTCAAGATTGCTGGATCGATGGGCTTCAAGGAAGCCGTTCGTAAGGCACACCCGGTTCTGCTCGAGCCGTTGATGGCCGTTGAGGTGCGTACCCCCATGGAATACATGGGCGACGTTATCGGCGACCTGAACTCGCGCCGTGGCCAGATCCAGGACATGGAGGACGCAAGCGGTGTGAAGGTAATTCGCGCCCACGTTCCGCTGTCGGAGATGTTCGGCTACATCGGTGACCTGAGGTCGAAGACCTCTGGTCGTGCCGTGTACTCGATGACCTTCGAGAGCTACGCGGAGGTCCCGAAGGCTGTTGCCGACGAGATCATCCAGAAGAACAAGGGCGAATAACCCTTCGGGCTCCAGAGCCCAAATCGCTTAGGCCGTTCGGCCCGAGTAACATAAGTACAAATCCAGCGGATTCGCCGCTCGCATTTTGCGAGCGGCGGATCATCCGAGTCCTGAGGAGGACCCACAGTGGCCAAGGCCAAGTTCGAGCGGACCAAGCCGCACGTAAACATCGGAACAATCGGTCACGTTGACCACGGAAAGACCACGCTGACTGCAGCGATCTCCAAGGTCCTGGCCGACACGTACCCGTCCGCAACCAACGTTCAGCGCGACTTCGCGTCGATCGACTCCGCTCCCGAAGAGCGCCAGCGCGGTATCACGATCAACATCTCGCACGTTGAGTACGAGACCCCGAAGCGTCACTACGCTCACGTTGACGCCCCGGGCCACGCTGACTACATCAAGAACATGATCACCGGTGCTGCTCAGATGGACGGCGCGATCCTCGTGGTTGCCGCTACTGACGGCCCGATGGCTCAGACCCGTGAGCACGTTCTGCTCGCCAAGCAGGTCGGCGTTCCGACCCTGCTCGTCGCGCTGAACAAGAGCGACATGGTTGACGACGAAGAGATCCTTGAGCTCGTTGAGCTCGAGGTTCGCGAACTGCTCTCCAGCCAGGGCTTCGATGGCGACAACGCTCCCGTCGTTCAGGTTTCCGGCCTCAAGGCGCTCGAAGGCGACGAGAAGTGGGTTGCCCGCATTCTCGACCTGATGAACGCTGTTGACGACTTCATCCCGGAGCCCGTCCGCGACAAGGACAAGCCGTTCCTGATGCCCGTTGAGGACGTCTTCACGATCACCGGTCGTGGAACTGTTGTCACCGGCCGCGCCGAGCGTGGAACCCTCAAGATCAACTCCGAAGTTGAGATCGTCGGCATCCGCCCGACCGTCAAGACCACGGTCACTGGTATCGAGATGTTCCACAAGCAGCTCGACGAGGCTTGGGCCGGCGAGAACTGTGGTCTGCTGCTTCGTGGCACCAAGCGCGAAGACGTTGAGCGCGGTCAGGTTATCGTCAAGCCGGGTTCGGTTACGCCGCACACCGACTTCGAGGGCACCGCGTACATCCTGTCAAAGGAAGAGGGCGGCCGTCACAACCCGTTCTACGCGAACTACCGTCCGCAGTTCTACTTCCGTACCACCGACGTCACCGGCGTCATCACGCTGCCCGAGGGCACCGAGATGGTTATGCCTGGCGACACCACCGACATGACCGTCGCGCTGATCCAGCCGATCGCCATGGAAGATGGACTCGGCTTCGCTATTCGTGAAGGTGGCCGCACCGTCGGCGCCGGAACCGTTACGAAGATCATCAAGTAGTAACTCTTTCTAGAAAGGGGCCGCACCTTCGGGTGCGGCCCCTTTGTTGTGCCTGCGCGGCGGTCGAGCACCTCGGTGGTCGAGCTTGTCGAGACCCGAGCGATCCGGTGGTCGAGCCTGTCGAGACCCGAGCGACTCGGTGGTCGAGCCTGTCGAGACCCCGTGAGCCGATCTCGCAACCGGCTGCGCAGCTCCCTACAGGGTCACCCCATTCACCGTCTTCGACAGCGCGATGCTGTCTTTCACGCTGCGGGCAACTGTGCAGCTGCGATCGATGGATGCCCGCACGACGGCGAGCAGCTTGGCCAGCTCCTCCTCGCTCAGGCCGTCGAGATCGAGCAGGATCTCCTCGTCGATGGCGAAGTAGCGTTCCTCCTTCTCATCCGACTGCCCGTGCGCCCAGATCTCGGTCTCGTAGTCGTCGCCGAGGCGGCGCGCCAGCACCCGGTCGGAGCTCATACCGGCACACCCGGCCAATGCCAGTTTGAGCAGTTCGCCGGGCGTGATGTGGCCGGCGACATCCGCTGGCCCGATCTGAACGGTGTCACCGCGCTCGGTGCGCCCGAGGTAGGTGCGGGGGCCGGTTCGGGTGGCCGAAACGCTGCCGGCGGCGATGTGCTGACTCTGGGGAAGGGATGACGCTGTCATGCTCCCATTCTGCGGGACAGGGCGTTGTGAGTCACGGATGACTCTCTTGCGGAGGCGACAGGCGCGGACGTAGTTTGGGTGGCCACGGCTGCACCGGCGGCCCGCTCGAGGAGGACATTGTGGGTATTGACGACATCACCAAGAAGGCACAGGAGTTTCTCGGCGACGACAAGGTTCAGGATGCGCTGAAGAGCGAACAGGCCGAAGGAATCAGCGACAAGCTTCTCGATAGTGTCGCGGATGCCGCCAGCAAGCTCACCGGCGGAAAATTCGATGATCAGATCGAAGACGCACGCGACAGCGCCGACAAGTCGGTCGGCACCGACTAAGTCTTCTGGTCGCCGGCCTTGCGCCGGCAACCCAACGGGTTTGGCGCACTGCGGCGCCCCGTCCGTGTGCGGCGTGCGTCGCGCGGGTTGAAAACCGCCACGCGCGTTGAGTTCAGCTAGCGTGACGGCTTTCAACGCGCGCCGCCCCGGGAGGTTTCTCCCCACCTCTCGCTGCGGCATTCTGTGCACCGAAATGGCGTTGCGACCTGGCTGCGCGGCTGCCGACCGGCACGCTGGCCCGATGAAATGGCTCAGATCTCCTTCACCTTTCCCCTTATCGACTACGCTCAACCCTTGGCATGCTGGCGTGAATGCGCGGACCGGAGAACCCACGCAGACCGGAGAACCCACGCGCCGGATAGTCGAAGCGCTGATCTTCTCCACAGACGTCAGCTCGGTATTCGGCCAGGGCCTGAGGCTGAGCCGACTCGTCGACGCGGGGGAGCTCACGCGGCTCAACCGAGGTCAATACATTCGAAGTGCGGAGTGGGCGCACTTCAGCCCTGAGCAGCGCTACCTAGCCAGGGTGCTCGCAGCGGGCCACTCACGAACGACACCGCCCCCGCTGAGTCATCACTCTGCAGCTGCGCTTTGGCAGCTCCCCATGCTTCGATCGTGGCCGAGCGAGGTGCACTTTCTGAGCGAACGTAAGTCGGGCGGGCGGTCATACCCCGGCATCCGCATCCATGCGGTGGGGTTCGACGCACAGGATGTCACGATGCGGGGAGGCGTTCACGTCACGACGATCGCGCGCACGGTCGTCGACTTGGCCGCGTGTCTCGATGCGAAGTCAGCTGTTGCGATCATCGACCGAGCACTCGCCGTCGATCGTTGGAACCGGACGCCGCCGATGACGACAAAGCTGGAGCTTCTCGAGACCTGGCAGCGGATGCTGCCGTTTGCTGGTTCAGCCAGAGCACGTGCGTTTGTGGAGTTCGGAACCGACAAGTCCGGTTCGGTCGGGGAGTCCGGTAGCCGGGTGAACATCGCCTGGAACGGATTTCCGCCGCCGATTCTACAGAAGCGGTTTCTGATCGCCGGAACGGAGTACGACACCGACTTCTACTGGGAAGGGATCGACGGCGTCGGGGAGTGTGATGGAGACGTCAAGTATTTTGACCCGGTGATCTTGGCCGGCAGAACTACTGCTCAGGTCGTGAAGGCAGAGAAGGACCGGGAAGACGCCATTCGGCGGCACGTGCACCAGTTCACCCGTTGGGACTTCGCACTGGGGCAGAACCAGTACCGTTTGCGCGAGCGGCTCATGGAGATTGGTCTTGTCCCTGGGCGACCGCGACTCGTGCTCCCGCTGTCGAGACGCTTCGCTGAGGCGGGCTGATCGGGGTCGACGATCACGCGGCGCGGGTTGAAAACCGCCACGCGCGTTGAGTTCAGCTAGCGTGACGGCTTTCAACGCGCGCGACCGCATTCTGCCGGCCGAGCCGTCACGTTCTGCCCGAATGCGATTGGGGAGGCAACCGGCCCGTGGATGGGCGCCCGATACGCGCGCTGACATCCGTCGCAGTCGCACTGTGAACCAGCCGTGAAGTTCTTGAAGATTGAGAATCGAATGACCGTCTCCAACCCCGGTGGCTGCCGGGGGTGGCACCGGAAACTCCCGCGGAACGACGGGGGAGACCAGACACGCCGAGCGCGACACGCCCGGGTTGCAAATAGACCCATTTCTATGGCAGACTCTTCTAGTTCAACACTTTCGACTGCAGCGCTCAGCGCAGCATCGAGATCACTGCCAGGCAGTGCATAGCCGCTCTTCAGGGAGTCTGGGCTAGGCCGCGGGGAGCAGAACGAAGCTAAAACCAACACACTTCGGCATGGGTAAACCATGTCTGCGGAACGTTGGCATCGGCTTGAGCAGGCCTGTGTTTATTCACTCGGCCCTGTGCAATCCGAAATTGACAGAAGAACAGTGGTGCCACAGCAGTAGTGCTACGACGGCGTCCAATGCAATCCCCGACACATTCGGGGGATGTAAGACGCCTTGACAGAGAGAGAGTCCGACATGGCGGGACAAAAGATCCGCATTCGACTTAAGTCATATGACCACGAGGTCATTGACACCTCGGCGCGCAAGATCGTCGACACCGTCACCCGTGCGGGTGCAACAGTCGTCGGCCCCGTGCCGCTTCCGACCGAGAAGAACGTGGTGTGTGTCATCCGTTCGCCTCACAAGTACAAGGACAGCCGGGAGCACTTTGAAATGCGCACCCACAAGCGTCTGATCGACATCATTGACCCGACGCCGAAGGCTGTCGACTCGCTTATGCGTCTCGACCTCCCGGCCGACGTCAACATCGAGATCAAGCTCTAAGGGGGCCACGGATGTCTTACGCAGATACCAAGACCGCCAAGGGCCTGCTCGGCAAGAAGCTCGGCATGACCCAGGTGTGGGACGAGAACAACAAGCTTGTTCCCGTGACCGTCATCGAAATCGCGCCGAACGTCGTGACCCAGATCCGCAGCACTGCAGTTGACGGCTACAACGCCGTGCAGATCGCTTCCGGCGCTATCGACCCGCGCAAGGTGAACAAGCCCGCCGCAGGTCACTTCGACAAGGCCGGCGTTACGCCGCGCCGTCACCTCACCGAAATCCGTACCGCGGATGCCGCTGACTACAACCTCGGCCAGGAGCTCACCGTTGACGGTGTCTTCGTTGCTGGCACCAAGGTTGACGTCATGGGCACGAGCAAGGGTAAGGGCTTCGCCGGTGTCATGAAGCGTCACAACTTCAAGGGTGTTTCCGCCTCGCACGGTTCACACCGTAACCACCGTAAGCCCGGTTCCATCGGTGCTTCCTCGACCCCGAGCCGTGTCTTCAAGGGCATGCGCATGGCCGGTCGTATGGGTGGAGAGCGCGTTACCGTTCTGAACCTCAAGGTTCACTCGGTTGACGCTGAGAAGGGCCTCCTGCTGGTCAAGGGCGCCGTTCCCGGTGCCAAGGGCCGCCTCGTATTCGTTCGCAACGCAGTGAAGGGAGCGTAGTTCATGGCTACCGCACTCGACATCGTCGACGCCAAGGGCAAGAAGGCCGGCTCCGCTGAGCTGCCCGCCGAACTCTTCGACGTTCAGACCAACATCCCGCTGATCCACCAGGTCGTCGTCGCGCAGCTCGCTGCCGCACGTCAGGGAACGCACAAGACCAAGGGTCGCGGCGAGGTTTCCGGCGCCGGTCGCAAGCCGTTCAAGCAGAAGGGAACCGGTCGCGCTCGTCAGGGCTCGATCCGCGCCCCTCAGATGACCGGTGGTGGCATCGTCCACGGACCGACCCCGCGCAACTACGAGCAGCGCACCCCCAAGAAGATGATTGCTGCAGCTCTTCGTGGCTCGCTGTCCGACCGCGCCCGCGGTGGACGCCTGCACATCGTTGAAGCACTCTTCACGGGTGAGACCCCCAGCACGAAGGTTGCCCTGGAGCTGCTGAACAGCATTGCTTCGAGCAAGCACGTTCTGGTTGTTCTTGAGCGCACCGACGAGCTGACCTTGCGCAGCATCCGTAACGTTCCGACGGTTCACGTTCTTTCGTGGGACCAGCTGAACGCCTACGACGTGCTCGTCAGCGACGACATTGTCTTCACCAAGGGCGCTTTCGAAGCGTTCGTGGCGAGCAAGACCAAGAAGGAAGAGGTGTCCGCATAATGGCTACCGCTATCAACAAGGACCCGCGCGACGTCATCATCGCTCCGGTCGTCTCTGAGAAGAGCTACGGCCTGATCGATCAGGGCAAGTACACCTTCATCGTGGACCCCCGCTCGAACAAGACCGAGATCAAGCTCGCTATCGAGAAGATCTTCAAGGTCGAGGTCGCGTCGATCAACACGCTCAACCGTGTCGGCAAGACCCGCCGTACCAAGTTCGGCATCGGCAAGCGCAAGGACACCAAGCGTGCCATTGTCACGCTGAAGTCCGGTTCCATCGACATCTTCACGGCCGTCGGCTAACGCGGCACGGATTAGAGGGATAACAAATGGCTATTCGTAAGTACAAGCCCACGACCCCTGGTCGTCGCGGTTCATCTGTTGCGGACTTCGCAGAGATCACCCGTTCGACGCCCGAGAAGTCGCTGCTTCGTCCGCTGTCCAAGACCGGTGGTCGTAACAACCAGGGTCGCATCACTACTCGTCACATCGGTGGTGGCCACAAGCGCCAGTACCGCGTGATCGACTTCAAGCGCAACGACAAAGATGGCATCAACGCCAAGGTCGCTCACATCGAGTACGACCCGAACCGTACGGCACGCATCGCGCTGCTGCACTTCGTTGATGGCACCAAGCGTTACATCGTTGCTCCGAACAAGCTGAACCAGGGCGACATCGTCGAGTCGGGACCCGGTGCTGACATCAAGCCCGGTAACAACTTGCCGCTGAAGAACATCCCCACCGGTACGGTCATCCACATGATCGAGCTGCGTCCGGGTGGTGGCGCCAAGATGGCCCGCTCCGCTGGTGCGTCGGTTCGCCTCGTGGCCAAGGATGGCCCCTACGCACAGCTTCGTCTGCCGTCCGGAGAAATCCGTAACGTCGACGCTCGCTGCCGCGCAACCATTGGTGAGGTCGGCAACGCCGAGCAGTCCAACATCAACTGGGGAAAGGCCGGCCGTATGCGTTGGAAGGGCGTTCGCCCGACCGTACGTGGTGTCGCCATGAACCCGGTCGACCACCCGCACGGTGGTGGTGAAGGTAAGACTTCCGGTGGACGTCACCCTGTCTCCCCTTGGGGCCAGAAGGAAGGGCGCACCCGCCACATCAACAAGGAAAGCGACAAGCTCATTGTTCGTCGCCGTACCGTCGGCAAGAAGCGTA
The DNA here is from genome assembly GCF_052113185.1 of Leifsonia sp. YAF41. Taxonomy (NCBI): domain Bacteria; kingdom Bacillati; phylum Actinomycetota; class Actinomycetes; order Micrococcales; family Microbacteriaceae; genus Leifsonia; species Leifsonia sp. YAF41. The sequence goes on along the minus strand of NZ_JBFRCS010000008.1, from coordinate 240,844 downwards.
AGTAGGAGTAGACGATGCCACGCAGTCTCAAGAAGGGCCCCTTCGTTGATGACCACCTGCTCCGCAAGGTTGTCACGGCGAACGAAGCCAACAACAAGAACGTAATCAAGACCTGGTCACGCCGGTCGATGATCATCCCCGCCATGCTGGGACACACCATCGCCGTGCACGACGGTCGCAAGCACATCCCGGTGTTCGTCACCGAAACCATGGTTGGTCACAAGCTCGGTGAATTCGCGCCGACGCGTACCTTCCGTGGGCACGTGAAGGACGACAAGAAGGGCCGTCGCCGCTAACGCGGTGGCGAAAGGAGGAGAAGAAATGGTGGAGTCGATCGCACGTGTGCGTCACATCCGCGTTACCCCCCAGAAGGCTCGTCGCGTTGTCAACCTGATTCGCGGCAAGCAGGCTATCGAAGCACTGGCCATCCTGAAGTTCGCCCCCCAGGGTGCGAGCGACCCGGTGTACAAGCTGGTGGAGTCGGCCATGGCCAACGCCCGTGTCAAGGCAGATGCCTCGAACAGCTTTCTGGACGAGCAGGACCTGTACGTAAGCAGCGCATTCGTTGATGAGGGTACGACCCTCAAGCGTTTCCAGCCGCGTGCACAGGGCCGCGCATTCCAGATTTTGAAGCGCACGAGCCACATCACGGTTGTGCTCGCCACTCCTGAGGAGGGTACGAAGTAATGGGACAGAAAGTAAACCCCTATGGCTTCCGTCTGGGAATCACCACCGACCACGTGTCGCGTTGGTTCTCCGACAGCACGAAGCCGGGTCAGCGTTACAGCGACTTTGTCGCTGAAGACGTCAAGATCCGTAGCCTGCTGAGCACCAGCCTCGACCGTGCGGGCGTTTCCCGCATCGAAATCGAGCGCACCCGTGACCGCGTCCGCGTTGACATTCACACTGCCCGTCCGGGCATTGTGATCGGTCGTCGTGGCGCCGAGGCCGAGCGCATCCGTGCCGACCTCGAGAAGCTCACGGCCAAGCAGATCCAGCTGAACATCCTCGAGGTCAAGAACCCCGAGGCTGACGCTCAGCTCGTCGCTCAGGGCATCGCAGAGCAGCTCTCCGCTCGTGTGGCATTCCGCCGCGCGATGCGTAAGGGCCTGCAGGGTGCACAGCGCGCCGGTGCCAAGGGTGTTCGTATCCAGGTCTCCGGCCGCCTCGGCGGCGCTGAGATGAGCCGTTCGGAGTTCTACCGCGAAGGCCGTGTGCCGCTGCACACCCTGCGCGCGAACATCGACTACGGCTTCTACGAAGCCAAGACCACCTTCGGCCGCATTGGCGTGAAGGTCTGGATCTACAAGGGCGACATCACCAACAAGGAACTCGCTCGCGAGCAGGCGAACGCAAAGTCGTCGCGCCCCGAGCGTCGTGACGACCGTCCCCGCCGTGCGCCCCGCGCAGAGCAGGCACCGGTTGCAGCAGGAGTTGAGGCATAACCATGTTGATTCCACGCAAGGTAAAGCACCGCAAGCAGCACCACCCGGGCCGTAGCGGCCACGCAACCGGTGGTACCACTGTTTCGTTCGGTGAGTACGGCATCCAGGCGTTGACCCCCGCTTATGTGACCAACCGTCAGATCGAGTCCGCTCGTATCGCCATGACGCGTCACATCAAGCGTGGCGGAAAGGTGTGGATCAACATCTACCCCGACCGTCCGCTCACCAAGAAGCCGGCCGAAACCCGCATGGGTTCCGGTAAGGGTTCTGTTGAATGGTGGGTCGCGAACGTCAAGCCGGGTCGTGTGTTGTTCGAGCTGAGCGGTGTCTCTGAGACCGTTGCTCGCGAAGCACTGACCCGTGCAATTCACAAGCTGCCCCTCAAGGCACGCATCATCAAGCGCGAGGAGGGCGACGCATAATGGCGATCGGATCCAAGGAGCTCGCCCCAGACGAGCTCGACACTTTTGACAATGAGCGACTGCTCGAAGAGCTGAAGAAGGCCAAGGAAGAGCTGTTCAACCTGCGCTTCCAGTCGGCCACCGGCCAGCTCGAGAGCCACGGCCGCCTGCGTGCGGTCAAGCGCGACATCGCTCGCATCTACACGATCATTCGTGAGCGCGAGCTCGGCATTCGTGCCACGCCCGTCGCGGCTCCGGTCGAGGCTCCGGCCAAGGCGGAGAAGAAGACCAAGAAGGCCAAGGCTGAAGCTTCCACTGAGGATGCTGCAGCCGAGGCCGTCGAGACGAAGGAGGCCTAGTCATGGCGAAGTCTGACGAGAAGGTCGTCGCTGCCGAGGCTGAGGCTCTCGTACGCGGTTACCGCAAGACGCTGCGTGGTTACGTGACCAGCGACAAGATGGACAAAACCATCGTCGTCGAGGTCGAAGACCGCGTGAAGCACCCCCTGTACGGCAAGGTCATCCGCCGTACGTCCAAGCTGAAGGCTCACGATGAGGCGAACTCTGCCGGCATCGGCGACCTGGTCCTGATCAGTGAGACCCGTCCGCTCAGCGCTTCCAAGCGCTGGCGCCTGGTCGAGATTCTCGAGAAGGCCAAGTAAGCCTCGCGCTTGCTTGAAAGAAGGAGTTAGAAAGTGCTTCAGCAAGAATCACGACTCAAAGTTGCCGACAACACGGGCGCCAAGGAACTCTTGACCATCCGCGTTCTCGGTGGCTCTGGCCGTCGTTACGCAGGTATCGGTGACATCATCGTCGCCACTGTCAAGGACGCAATCCCCGGCGGCAACGTCAAGAAGGGTGACGTCGTCAAGGCTGTCATCGTTCGCGTCAAGAAGAACACCCGTCGTCCCGACGGTTCGTACATCAAGTTCGATGAGAACGCCGCAGTGATTTTGAAGAACGACGGTGACCCCCGCGGCACCCGTATCTTCGGACCGGTCGGTCGCGAGCTTCGCGACAAGAAGTTCATGAAGATCATCTCGTTGGCACCGGAGGTTATCTAAGTCATGGCCAGAATCAAGAAGGGTGACCTCGTAGAGGTCATCACCGGCCGCACCCAGGCTCGCGGCGGAGACCGTGGCAAGCAGGGTCGCGTGCTCGAAGTGCAGGTTGAGAAGAACCGTGTTCTCGTAGAGGGCATCAACTTCGTCACCAAGCACGTTCGCGTCGGCCAGACCCAGCGCGGCACCAAGACCGGCGGCATCGAGAAGTTCGAAGCCCCGATCCACGTGTCCAACGTTGCGATCGTTGACCCGGAGACCAAGAAGCCGACCAAGGTCGGCGTGCGTATCGAAGAGGTAACGAAGGACGGCGTCACCAAGACGGTCCGCGTTCGTTACGCCAAGAAGTCAGGTAAGGACCTCTGATGACTGACACTGCAGTTGAAGCTGGCGTCGCGCCTGTCGCGGCCCCCCAGCCTCGCTTGAAGAAGAAGTACCAGGAAGAGATTGCCGCTGAGCTCAGCAAGGCACTCGGCTTCACCAACCCGCACCAGATCCCGACGCTCACCAAGATCGTCGTGAACATGGGTGTCGGCGAGGCAGCACGCGACGGCAAGATCATTGATGGCGCCGTTGCCGACCTGGTCAAGATCACGGGTCAGAAGCCGATGATCAACAAGGCACGCAAGTCCATCGCGCAGTTCAAACTGCGTGAAGGACAGCCCATTGGCGCGCACGTCACCCTGCGTGGCGACCGCATGTGGGAGTTCCTTGACCGTCTGCTCAGCCTCGCTCTTCCGCGTATCCGCGACTTCCGCGGACTCTCCGACAAGCAGTTCGATGGCAACGGAAACTACACCTTCGGTCTGACCGAGCAGGTTATGTTCCACGAAATCGACCAGGACCGGATCGACCGTCTTCGCGGTATGGACATCACTGTTGTGACGACCGCCAAGAACGACGAGTCGGGCCGTGCACTGCTCAAGGCTTTGGGCTTCCCGTTCAAGGCTGCGGAGAACGCAGAAAACAAGTAGTCAGTAAAAACAAGTAGGCTTACGTAGTTCTGCTTGGGTTTACCCTGCTTGACCAAAGATTTACCCTCGGGGGCTGGACATCCGTCCAGCCCCTCCACCGCGAAGGTCGTCAGCCGTGTAACGGCTGCACGAAACCGGGCGAGAAAGGCACCACAAAATGACAATGACAGATCCGGTCGCAGACATGCTGACCAGACTGCGCAACGCTAACTCGGCGTACCACGACACAGTGTCGATGCCGCATAGCAAACTCAAAGCGCACATCGCAGACATCCTCAAGGCTCAGGGATACATCTCCGCCTGGGATGTCAAGGATGCAGAGGTCGGTAAGACCCTCACGCTGAGCCTCAAGTTCGGCCCCAACCGTGAGCGTTCGATCGTCGGCATCAAGCGGGTTTCCAAGCCCGGCCTGCGCGTGTACGCAAAGTCGACTGAGATCCCCACGGTTCTCGGCGGCCTCGGCGTTGCCATCCTGTCCACCTCCAGCGGTCTGCTTACTGACCGTCAGGCAGAGAAGAAGGGCGTAGGCGGAGAAGTTCTCGCCTACGTGTGGTAGCCGACAATGTCACGTATTGGAAGACTGCCCATCGAGGTTCCCGCCGGCGTCACCATTTCGGTTGACGGCCAGTTGGTCTCGGTGAAGGGCCCGAAGGGCGAGCTGACGCTCACCGTCGCCAAGCCCATCGAGGTCAAGCTCGAAGACGCACAGGTTCTGGTCACGCGTCCCGACGACGAGCGCGCTTCGCGTTCGCTCCACGGCCTGACCCGCACCCTGATTCACAACCAGATCATCGGTGTCACCCAGGGTTACTCCAAGGGACTCGAGATCGTCGGTACCGGTTACCGCGTCGTCCAGAAGGGCAACTCTGTTGAGTTCGCTCTCGGCTTCTCGCACCCGGTCCTCGTTGACCCGCCCGCCGGCATCGTTCTGACTGTTGAGGGCAACACCAAGCTCATGGTCAGCGGTATCGACAAGCAGGCCGTCGGCGAGGTCGCCGCCAACATCCGTAAGATTCGTAAGCCTGAGCCCTACAAGGGCAAGGGTGTGCGTTACGCCGGCGAGATCGTTCGCCGCAAGGCCGGAAAGAGTGGTAAGTAACCATGGGTCTCGGAACTAGAGGTAAGAGCAAGTCAGCTGCCCGCGGTCGTAGGCACACCCGTCTGCGCAAGAAGATCGAGGGCACCGCGGTTCGTCCGCGCCTGATCGTCAACCGCTCGGCTCGCCACGTATTCGTGCAGGTCATCGACGACAGCAAGGGTCACACCCTCGCTTCGGCGTCCACGCTCGAAACCGGTCTGCGCACCTTCGATGGTGACAAGACCGCCAAGGCCCGCAAGGTCGGCGAACTTGTCGCCGAGCGCGCAAAGGCTGCCGGAATTGAAGCCGTCGTATTCGACCGCGGTGGAAGCAAGTACGCGGGTCGCGTCGCTGCTGTCGCCGAGGGCGCGCGAGAGGGTGGGTTGGACCTGTGAGCACTGAAACCCCTAACACAGCAAGCAAGGAGCAAGAGGTGGCTGCAGAGGCACCCGTCGAGACTGCTGCGTCGACCGCACCCCCGCAGAACGAGCCTCGTGAGGCTCGTCGCGGTGGTCGTGAGCGCAACCCCAACCGTGATCGCGGAAGCCGCGATGCGGAGAAGAGCCAGTTCCTGGAGCGCGTTGTCACCATCAACCGCGTGTCGAAGGTCGTCAAGGGTGGTCGTCGCTTCAGCTTCACCGCTCTCGTCGTCGTCGGCGATGGAAACGGCCTGGTCGGCGTTGGATACGGTAAGGCCCGCGAGGTCCCGACCGCTATCTCCAAGGGTGTCGAGGAAGCGAAGAAGAACTTCTTCCGCGTTCCCCGCATCGGCCTGACCATCCCGCACCCCGTGCAGGGTGAGGCCGCAGCCGGCGTTGTTCTGCTGCGTCCGGCCGCTGCCGGTACCGGTGTTATCGCCGGTGGTCCGGTTCGCGCCGTACTCGAGTGCGCCGGCATCCACGACGTTCTGAGCAAGTCGCTCGGTTCGTCGAACACGATCAACATCGTGCACGCAACGGTTACTGCTCTCAAGCAGCTCGAGGAGCCGCGCGCCGTCGCAGCTCGTCGTGGCCTGCCGTATGAAGATGTGGCCCCGGCCCGCTTCCTGCGTGCCGAGGCGGATGCAGCTGCAGCCGCCGCGACAGCAAAGGCAGGTGCCTAATGGCTCAGCTGAAGATTACGCAGATCAAGTCCAAAATTAGTGAGAAGCAGAACCAGCGCGACACGCTTCGCAGCCTGGGCCTGCGTCGTATTGGCGCCGTCACGATCCGCGAGGACAACTCGCAGAACCGTGGCTACGTCAACACCGTTGCTCACCTGGTGAAGGTCGAGGAGATTGACTAATGGCTGACGAGAAGGAAGCCGTCGCAAAGACGGCTGACAAGCCCGCCGCTGAGAAGAAGGCTGCAGCCCCCAAGAAGGCTGCAGCTGCCAAGGCTGCACCCAAGAAGGCCGCTGTTGAGACCGTCGAGAAGCGCGAGCAGGTGCTGAAGGTTCACCACCTTCGCCCCGCTCCCGGTTCGAAGAAGTCCAAGCAGCGCGTTGGCCGTGGTGAAGGATCCAAGGGTAAGACCGCGGGTCGTGGCACCAAGGGCACAAAGGCCCGCTACACCGTTCGTATCGGCTTCGAGGGTGGGCAGATGCCGCTGCACATGCGCACCCCGAAACTGCGCGGATTCAAGAACCCGTTCCGCGTTGAGTACCAGGTTGTTAACCTGGAACGCCTCGCCGAGCTCTACCCGACCGGTGGCGACGTAACAATCGCTGATTTGGTCGCTAAGGGCGCCGTTCGTGACAACGAAAAGGTCAAGGTTCTCGGCAACGGGGACATTGCGGTTAAGCTGAACGTTGCAGTCGACAAGGTCTCCAGCTCAGCAGAGCAGAAGATCGTCGCCGCAGGTGGTTCAATCAAGTAAGTCCGTAGACGCTGGGTCGAGCTTGTCGGGACCACCTATCGAGTATTTCGGTGGCGTGGTCTCGACAAGCTCGATCTACGTTTAATATCTGGAGGCCTTTTTGTTTAGCGCCATTGCGCGGATCTTCCGCACACCCGACCTTCGCCGGAAGATCGGATTCACCCTGGGTATTGTTGCCCTGTTCCGCCTGGGGTCGTTCATTCCCGCCCCATTCGTGGACTTCGGCAACGTGCAGGCCTGTCTTGCAGCGAACCAGGGGACCAGTGGCCTCTACGAGCTGGTAAACCTGTTCAGCGGTGGTGCACTGCTGCAACTCTCAGTTTTCGCACTGGGCATCATGCCGTACATCACGGCATCGATCATCGTCCAGCTGCTGCGTGTGGTTATCCCTCACTTCGACACTCTCTACAAAGAGGGTGCCGCCGGTCAGAGCACGCTGACCCAGTACACGCGTTACCTCACCATCGCCCTCGGCGTGCTGCAGTCGACGACACTCATCACCGTTGCTCGGAGTGGCGCCCTGTTCGGCACCTCCGGCAGCACTGAGTGCACGCAGCTGATCACCAACGACGCCTGGTACGCCATCATGCTGATGGTCATCACCATGACCGCCGGTACCGGTGTGATCATGTGGATGGGTGAGTTGATCACCGAGCGCGGTATCGGCAACGGAATGTCATTGTTGATCTTCACGTCGATCGCCGCTCGCTTCCCGAACTCGCTCGGTGCCATCGGCCTGCTCAAGGGCTGGGACGTCCTGGCCATCGTGCTCGTCATCGGTGTGCTGATCGTCTTCGCCGTCGTGTTCGTCGAGCAATCGCAACGGCGCATTCCTGTGCAATACGCCAAACGGATGGTCGGTCGACGAACCTACGGTGGAAACAACACCTACATCCCGATCAAGGTCAACATGGCCGGTGTTATCCCGGTCATCTTCGCCTCCTCGTTGCTCTATCTGCCGGCGCTGATTGCTCAGTTCAACCAGCCCGCCGCAGGCCAGGAGCCGCAGGCCTGGGTCGTTTGGGTGACGAACAACCTCACCGGTGGCGACCAGCCGCTCTACATGCTCTTCTACTTCCTGCTGATCATTGGATTCACCTACTTCTACGTGGCGATCACCTTCAACCCTGAAGAAGTGGCCGACAACATGAAGAAGTACGGCGGATTCATCCCCGGCATCCGTGCCGGCCGCCCGACCGCCGAGTACCTGGACTTCGTGCTGACCCGGGTGACTCTTCCCGGTTCGCTGTACCTGGGTCTGATCGCGTTGATCCCGCTCGTGGCGTTCTCGCTGCTCGGTGCCGACCAGAACTTCCCGTTCGGTGGCGCCAGCATCCTGATCATCGTCGGTGTCGGTCTCGAGACCGTCAAGCAGATCGACTCGCAGATGCAACAGCGTCACTACGAAGGGCTGCTGCGATGACCCGGCTGCTTATTGTCGGCCCGCCCGGAGCGGGAAAGGGAACGCAGGCCGAGATTCTGGCCTCGACGTTCGGGATTCCCGCGATCTCGACCGGCGACATCTTCCGCGCCAACATCAAGGCCGGCACACCGCTCGGCCTGCAGGTGCAGGAGATCGTTGCCGGCGGCGGCTACGTTCCCGACTCGCTGACGAACGCCATCGTGCAGGACCGTCTGCACCAGGCGGATGCCGCCGACGGCTTCCTGCTCGACGGGTACCCGCGCACGGCGGATCAGGTCATCGAACTCGACCGCATCCTCGGCGAGACCGGTGCTCAGCTCGACGCCGTCGTTCAGCTTGTTGCTGACAAGGACGAGGTTGTTGCTCGCCTGCTCAAGCGCGCTGCTGAGCAGGGACGCGCCGACGACACCGAAGATGTCATCCGACACCGCCAAGATGTTTACCTGGAGCAGACTGAGCCGCTGATTGCCGCGTACACGGCACGCGGTCTCGTTGCCGAGGTCGATGGTCTCGGTTCCGTCGAAGACGTGGCTGCCCGGGTACTTGAGGCGCTTGCTGCCCGCGGCATCGTCGTCTCGGCCTGATCGGACAACTGATTTCGATGTCAATGCTTCGCAAGTCGATCTACAAGACGCCGGCGCAGTTGCGTCTGATGGTGGCGCCCGGTCTCGCGACCGCGGCGTCACTCGACGCGGTGCGCGCGCTCATCCGTGCCGGTGTGACAACACTGGAACTTGACGCCGCGGCCGAGGCAGCGATCATCGCACTCGGCGGAGCGTCGAACTTCAAGCTGGAGCCGGGCTACCGGCACACCATCTGTGCGTCGGTGAACGACGATGTCGTGCACGGCATCCCGAACTCGCGTGAGCTTCAGCCGGGCGACATCGTCTCGATCGACAGCGGCGCCGTCATCGATGGCTGGAACGGCGATGCGGCATTCAGCTTCATCGTGCCCGACGCCGATCCGGCGCACGCCGCGATCGTCGCTGAACGGCAGAAGCTCTCAGATGTGACGGAACAGTCGCTCTGGGTCGGCATCGCGCAGCTGTCCCGAGCCCGCCACCTCAACGAGGTCGGCGAGGCGATCGAAGACTACATCGAGTCGCAGGGCACCTACGGCATCCTGACCGACTATGTCGGACACGGTATTGGGCGCTCGATGCACGAGGCGCCGTCGGTGTTCAACTACCGTGTGCGCCAGAAGGGCCCCGACGTGAAGCCGGGCCTCGTCGTCGCCATCGAGCCGATGGTTGTGCTCGGCGACATCGACACCTACACGCGTGACGACGACTGGACGGTGGCCACCACCGACGGCGCCTCCGCCGCGCACTGGGAACACAGCATTGCGGTGCACAAAGACGGAATCTGGGTGCTCACGGCTAAAGACGGTGGAGCGGCAGCGCTCGCCCCACTCGGTGTCACCCCCGTTCCCATCGCGTAGTCCGGACTCAGCTCGAAGGCCGGCTCACCGGTTTCAACAAGCTAAGCCACCCAGCAACGTCACCGCGCGGGTTGAAAACCGATACGCGCGTTGAGTGCAACCGGCGTGGCGGTTTTCGACCCGCGCCGTGCATTTCGGCGCGACGGGAACGGTCACACTCGGCGCATACGTCGGAGAAGAAACCCGGCTAGGGTGAAAATCGGGACAGAGCCGCGACCCGGAAGGAAGACCTGATGGACCTGCACGGAATTGGGATCGGTCAGGGCGTGGTTATTGGCCGCGTCGTTCGCATGTCCGATCCGTTGCCGGACCCGGACAACCGCCCGAGTGCGCTGACGGCCGAGCAAGAGGGTGCCCGTTCTGCGGCATCGCTCCGCTTCGTTGCCGATGACTTGACCGCGCGGGGCGCGCATGCCGGGGGAGCCGCCCGAGACGTGCTTGAGGCGCAGGCGCTGATGGCCGAAGACCCGTCACTGATCGACGACATCGCCGTGCGTCTGGCGCGCGGAACGACGGCGGAGCGCGCGGTCTTCGAGGCGTTCGGGGCGTTCCGCGACATGCTGACCGAGCTCGGCGGTTACATGGCCGAACGCGCGGTCGACCTCGATGATGTCTCGCAGCGGGTGCGCGCGCATCTCGCCGGACAGGCGCCGTCTGAAGTGCCTGACCCCGGACATCCGTTCATTCTCGTGGCCCGTGATCTCGCTCCGGCTGACACCGCCTTGCTGAATCTTGATGTCGTGCTCGGTTTGATCACGAGCGGTGGTGGCCCAACCTCGCACACGGCGATCTTGGCCCGCGAGAAGTCGATTCTCGCCATCGTCGGCGCGGCACAGGCGGCCGAACTCGCCGACGGAGACGAGGTGATTCTCGATGCGGCCCGTGGCGTGGTGGTCACCGACCCTACCTCCGCCGAGAAGGCCGACGCGACGAAGCGGATCGCCGAGCGGCTCGCGCGAATCGACGCCCCGCTGACCCCCGGGATGCTCGCCGACGGCACCGCGATTCCGTTGCTTGCGAATCTGGCCAACGCCGATGGTGCGGCGCATGCCGTTGCCCTCGGGGCCGAAGGTGTCGGGCTGTTCCGCACCGAGTTTCTCTTCCTCGACTCGGCGACGGCCCCCAGCATCGAGCAGCAGCAGGAGAAGTACGAGCTGATGCTGCGTGAGTTTGCCGGCAAGAAGGTGGTCGTGCGTGCTCTCGATGCGGGGGCCGACAAGCCATTGGCCTTTCTCAATGACGCCGAGGAAGAGAACCCGGCCCTCGGCCTGCGCGGCCTGCGGTCGTTGCGGGCGTCAGAGGGCATTCTGCGCGACCAGCTCACCGCGCTCGCTCGAGCGGATGCGGCGACAGACGCGGACCTCTGGGTGATGGCGCCGATGGTGGCAACGGTCGAGGAAACCCGGTATTTCGTGGGGCTCGCACACGAGTTGGGGCTGAAGACGGCCGGCGTGATGATTGAAATCCCCTCGGCGGCGCTATTGGCGGATCGCGTGCTCGCCGAGGCCGACTTCGCCTCAATCGGAACCAACGATCTCACTCAGTACACTTTGGCCGCCGATCGCATGCTCGGGAGTGTCGCCGCCTTCCAGGATCCCTGGCACCCGGCGGTTCTCGCACTGATTCGCCAGGTCGGCTCGGCCGGCGGCGCGTTGGGGAAGCCCGTCGGGGTCTGCGGCGAGGCAGCTGCCGATCCGCTGCTGGCCGTCGTGCTCGTCGGGCTCGGAGTGACGAGCCTGTCCATGTCGGCGTCGGCCCTGGCCGATGTGCGCGCCAGCTTGGCTGGTTACACCCTGGAATCCGCTCGCTCACTGGCCAAGGTCGCCCTCGACGCGGTCGGCGCGCCCGAGGCGCGCATTGCGGTTGCCGAAGCGGCGGCCCGGCTGAGCGTTCACTGAAGCGGGTTGGCTTAACCGAGCTCTATAACATAAGCTGGATCCTTGGCGTCTTGCATCGCCGTTCGCGGCGTGCAATTTTCACCACAATCCACGCATGACCAGCTACCAATATATTGAGCGACAGTGAGGCTATGGCCAAAAAAGACGGTGTCATCGAAATCGAGGGCGCAGTAGTCGAAGCTCTTCCCAACGCGATGTTTCGCGTTGAGTTGACCAACGGCCACAAAGTTCTTGCCCACATCTCGGGCAAGATGCGTCAGCACTACATCCGGATTCTCCCAGAGGACCGCGTGATCGTTGAGCTGAGCCCATACGATCTGACCCGCGGCCGGATCGTTTACCGCTACAAGTAACGGCTGCTGTAAGTAACGGCCCTCGGCATCCCGAGGGTACGAAGACAGCGAACACAAGGAATCACCATGAAGGTCAACCCCAGCGTCAAGAAGATCTGTGACAAGTGCAAGGTCATCCGCCGTAACGGCAACGTGATGGTCATCTGCGAGAACCCGCGTCACAAGCAGCGCCAGGGCTAGTCACTTCAGGCTCGATCTCAGATCGGGCCTGAATTGAGTAAGCACGCAAAACACGTACTCATAACCGAGTACAGAAATAGCAGTTCCGGGATTCCTTCGGGGAGACACCATCGGTTGGAGGCCGATGCACAGGAACTGCTACAGACCTCCACTCACTCACAGGAGAAGCCACAATGGCACGTCTAGCAGGAGTTGACATTCCCCGCGACAAGCGCGTGGAAGTTGCACTGACTTACATCTATGGTGTTGGCCGTACGAGGGCACTCAAGACCCTTGCCGACACTGAAATCGATGGAAACATCCGCGTCAAGGATTTGACCGACGACCAGCTCGTTGCACTGCGCGACTACGTCGAAGGAACTTTCAAGGTTGAGGGTGACCTCCGCCGTGAGGTTGCCGCTGACATCCGCCGCAAGGTCGAGATCGGTAGCTACGAAGGTATTCGTCACCGCAAGGGCCTGCCCGTTCGTGGACAGCGCACCAAGACCAACGCTCGTACCCGTAAGGGCCCGAAGCGCACCGTAGCCGGCAAGAAGAAGGCCCGCTAGGCCTCGGCTTAGCTGGTTCGTCTTTAGGATTCAGGAGAAATCATGGCAGCACCCAAGTCGGCCGCACGGAAGCCGCGTAAGAAAGATAAGAAGAACATTGCTGTGGGCCAGGCTCACATCAAGAGCACCTTCAACAACACGATCGTCTCGATCACTGACACCACTGGTGCAGTAATCAGCTGGGCATCGTCAGGTGGAGTTGGCTTCAAGGGTTCGCGTAAGTCGACCCCGTTCGCCGCACAGCTGGCAGCCGAGTCGGCCGCCCGCCAGGCGCAGGAGCACGGTATGAAGAAGGTTGACGTCTTCGTCAAGGGACCGGGATCAGGTCGCGAAACCGCGATCCGTTCACTCCAGGCCGCTGGCCTCGAGGTCGGTTCCATCAACGACGTCACCCCTCAGGCACACAACGGCTGCCGCCCGCCGAAGCGTCGCCGCGTCTAATTCCTTTCGGATTCCGTCAGGCTCGATAACCTTCACGGTTGCCGAGCCTGACGGGGTCGATCTAAGAACCGGTTGTCGAGCTTGTCGAGACACGAGAGTCTCGAGAATCGGCGCTAGGGCAGAAAACTTAAAACCTCGCTACAGAAGTGTCATATAGCGGACACTTGGCCGAAAGGAATCAACAGTGCTTATTGCACAGCGTCCAACGCTCACCGAAGAGAACATCTCGGAGTTCCGTTCACGGTTCGTGATCGAGCCCCTGGAACCCGGCTTCGGCTACACCCTCGGTAACTCGCTTCGCCGCACTCTGCTCTCGTCGATCCCCGGCGCTGCTGTCACCAGCATCCGCATTGACGGAGTGCTTCACGAGTTCAGCACCGTTCCCGGTGTCAAGGAAGATGTCACTGAGATCATCCTGAACATCAAGGGACTTGTCGTCTCGAGCGAGCACGACGAACCGATCACCGCGTACCTGCGCAAGCAGGGCTCCGGCCAGGTTACCGCCGCTGACATTTCGGCTCCGGCCGGTGTCGAGGTGCACAACCCCGAGCTGGTCATCGCAACCCTCAACGACAAGGCCAAGTTCGAACTTGAACTGACCATTGAGCGTGGCCGTGGCTACGTGTCGGCCACCCAGAACCGTGCAGAGTATGCAGAAGCCGGCCAGATTCCGGTCGACTCCATCTACTCGCCCGTGCTCAAGGTGACCTACCGTGTCGAGGCAACTCGTGCCGGTGAGCGCACTGACTTCGACCGCCTCGTCGTTGACGTGGAGACCAAGTCGGCTATCTCGCCTCGCGACGCCATCGCATCCGCCGGCCGCACCCTGACCGAGCTGTTCGGTCTGGCACGCGAGCTGAACACGGCTGCTGAAGGCATCGAGATCGGCCCGGCGCCGGTTGACGCCGTTCTGCCCGGCGAGCTTTCGATTCCGATCGAAGACCTCGACCTGTCGGTGCGTTCGTACAACTGCCTCAAGCGTGAGGGAATCAACAACGTCAGTGAACTCGTCGCCCTCTCGGAGACGCAGCTCATGAACATCCGCAACTTCGGTCAGAAGTCTGTGGATGAAGTCAAGGACAAGCTCGTTGAGCTGGGCCTGTCGCTCAAGGACTCCGTTCCCGGATTCGACGGCGCTCACTTCTACAGCGGATACGACGAAGAAACCGTCTAAGGCTGTCGTTTCGACAACCTTTGATTTTTTGATACTAGAGAAAGACGAAAATGCCTACACCCACTAAGGGACCCCGCCTCGGCGGAGGACCGGCGCACGAGCGCCTCATGCTTGCCAACCTGGCAGCTGCCCTGTTCACGCACAAGTCGATCAAGACGACCGAGACCAAGGCCAAGCGCCTGCGTCCGGTCGCTGAGCGCCTTGTCACGTTCGCAAAGCAGGGCGACCTGCACGCACGCCGTCGCGTGCTGCGTACGATCGGCGACAAGTCAGTCGTGCACGAGCTCTTCACCGAGATCGCGCCGCTGGTTGCCGAGCGTGAGGGCGGCTACACCCGCATCACGAAGCTTGGTTTCCGTAAGGGCGACAACGCTTCGATGGTGCAGATCGAGCTCGTTCTCGAGCCCGTCACCCCGAAGGCCAAGCCGGCCAAGGCGAAGGCTGCAAAGCACGTCGCCGAGGAGCCTGCTGCTGAGGTCGTCGAGGAAGCTGCAGTTGAAGCTGACGCCGAGGTCGTAGAGACCGAAGCTGTTGAAGCCGACGCTGCCGAGGCATCCGCTGAGGAAGCCAAGTAGTTCAAAGAATTGTGCTGATTCAGCGCTGATCCGTCAGCGCTGAGTCACCGCTGGAAGGGGCCCGACTTCGGTCGGGCCCCTTTTTTGTGTCTGCCGGTCGATCCGGGAGTTGCACAAGGGGATTCCGTGCGACAGGCGGCCCGGCTACCCTGTCGCCATGATTGAGGCTGTGAGCAACCTCGCAGCGCGGGTCGATGCCCCGACCCGGTTGGACCTGCCGCGCCACCCCGAGGTTCAGATCTGGCGTCCGGCAGATCGAGAGGACCTCGACCAGGTGTGGCGGCTCAGCCGCACGGTCGCGCAGGCCGATCATCCGAATCACCTCACGACCAGGGAGGGAGTGACCGCGCTCTTCTCGCGGCACTACTTCCAGCCCGAATGGGATTCGCTTCTCGGATTCGACGACGCAGGCCGCTTGGTCGCCGCCGGGATGGTTCATCTGCCGTCGGGTCGAAAGAACGTCGCGCGGTCCATCGTGATCGGCGGTGTGCATCCGGATCTGCGGGGGCGGGGGATCGGGCGGACACTGCTCGCCTGGCAGATCGGACGAGCGAAGCAGCAATTGGCGCATTCCGGCGAGGAACTCCCGGGCTGGGTACTTGCGTTCGCCGATGAGCGAGCACCGCGAAAGAGGAGGCTGTTGGAGAGCACCGGATTCGCCCTCCGCCGTCATTTCGTCGCACTTGAGCGTGTACTCGCCGATCCCATCGCCACGATTGACCTGGTCGATGGTGTGCGGCTCACGCGATTCAGCGAGCAGCTGTCGACCCGGGTGCACGAGGCCAGGGACGCGGCCTTTGAAGATCACTGGGGGAGCCAACCGATGAGCGAGGAAACGTGGGAGGCCTTCATCGGCGGGAGTT
The DNA here is from genome assembly GCF_052113185.1 of Leifsonia sp. YAF41. NCBI lineage: Bacteria > Bacillati > Actinomycetota > Actinomycetes > Micrococcales > Microbacteriaceae > Leifsonia > Leifsonia sp. YAF41. The sequence continues at coordinate 225,134 of NZ_JBFRCS010000008.1, read as the reverse complement.
CCTTTCGGCCGGAGCTCTCGGCCGTGGCACTCGCGGCATCACCGCATGGTCGTGGCGACATGGTCGTCGGCTTCGGCTTGGGCAGCGTCAACGCCGCAGACTGGCCGCACCAGGGATTTCGAGGCAGCTACATTGACATGCTGGGGGTCGTGCCGGAATGGCGCGGCCGACGCCTTGCTTCCGCTGTGCTCTGTGCACAGCTTCTGGCCAGTCGGAACGCCGGCTACGAGCGGGTCACTCTCGACGTTGACGCCGACAGTCAAACCGGCGCTTACCGGCTCTACCAACGGCAAGGATTCACCCCAGCGCACCAAAAGTTCGCCTACACCATCGAGTACTGAGCCCCGCTGGAGTGTCGACGCTGGAATGTCGACCAGACCGGTCAGTTGGGCAGCAGGAGCAGACGGTTCGGACCCGGCTGCTGGCCGGGCGGCAAGTCGGCCAGGCGGGCGACGGCCGAACCCACCGTTTCCGCGTAGATCCGGCCACCGGTCGGTCCGGGATGGATGTTGTCTTCGGCCAGCACATCGGTGTGCGGGGCAATCGCGGTCGACCAGTCGGCCAATTCGATGCGCCGGTAGTGGGCGGAGAAATCGGCCAGGGTGGCGTTGACGCTGGGCGTCCAGTCGCGATCGGCGAAGGCATTGACCATGATCAGCTGCCGGTTCGGGCCGATCGCCACCCGGATGCGCTGCAGATCGGCGTCCTCGATGGGGCCGTTGGTGCCGAGTCCCACGACGACGACGTCCCGGAGCTGACCGGTCTGCTCGAGATTCTGCAGAATCTCGGGGGCGGCATTCATACCTCGCGAGACTGCGGCGTCGATGGCGATCCCGGGGAACGCCTCCTGTAGTTCGGGGGCCGAAGCGAGCATGACCGAGTCGCCGACGGCGCTCATCCGTGCGCCTGTGGGGGCTATGGCGTCACTCGTTTCGGCGCGCAATGGGATGACAACCTGCGGGGCCATGTTTGCCGAGCCGGCCGGCGTCTGTGCGTCGTGCGCTGCGGCTTCCATCGCGTGTTGGCCGCGCTCGATGACAGCCTCGGAGCTCGCGATACTCGGCGCGCCGGCCAGGGCGGCAGTGGCGCCGCTCAGGAAGAAGCAGGACACCAGGGCGGCAGCCCACACAGTCTGCCGTTGCACCCGCGTGCCGCGCAGTCGAGCCTTCACCCGACGGATGCTGCCGCCAAAGCCCAGCCGGCGGATGGGCTGCTCGACCCACCGGTACGACGCGCTAGCCGCGAGCAGGGTCAGCGCCAGCGCCAGCACCCCGATCAGCACGGTGCGCGTGACCTCCGCGGACGGCGTCGCGTGAGCGGAAGCCGTCGGCCAGGCCAGCTGCAGCAGAATCAAAATCGGCCAGTGCCAGAGATAGATGCCGTAGGAGCGCGCGCCGAGATAGCGAAGTGGCCCCGCATCGAGGTGCTGCCCGAAGCGCGCGCTGCGCACACCCGCCCAGATCGCCACGGCAGACAGAAGCGAGACGGCGACCAGCCCACCGCGGTAGGCCATCGGGCTGTCGGCGGGCATGAGGATGCTGAAGGCGCCGAGGGCGAGCAGGGCGCCGAGGCCCAGCCAGGGGAGCAGACGCGGTATGACAGGGTGCAGCGCGGAGCCGGGGCGCTCGACAGTGGCGCCGGATTGCGTGCTGCGCGCCAGCGCCAGAGCGAGGGCGGCCCCGATGGCCAGCCCGAAACTATGCGTATCTGAACCGAAGTAGACCCGCGTGGGGTCGGCATCCGGGACGTACAGCACCGCCATCCAGAGCGCGGATGCGGCGGCCAATGCGAGAACCAGGACGAGTCGCAGACGGGGGCGGGGGATGAGCAGCACTGCGGCAAGGGCCAGGGGCCACACCAGATAGAACTGTTCCTCGACGGCGAGCGACCAGAGGTTGCGGAACAGCTCGGGCTGGTCGGTCGCGAAGTAGCTCGCGTTCGCACCGATTGACACCCAGTTGTAGCTGAAAGTGGCGGCGCCGAGGATCTGCCGGCCGAGGCCGACGAGGACATCGCCGCCGATCAGCAGGGCGGCGCTGGCAGAGACAAGGAGCACCGGCACGAGGGGCGGAACCAAACGGCGTACCCGCCGGGTCCAGAAGCGTCCGAGAGAAATCCGGCCCGAGCGTTCGTGCTCGGCGAGCAGCAGGCTGGTGATGAGGAAGCCGCTGATGACGAAAAACACATCGACGCCGATGTAGCCGCCCGGCAGGACCGTCGGAAAGAAGTGATAGGCGATGACCGCGATCACCGCGAGCGCCCGCAAGCCGTCGAGGCCGGCCCACCGCACTGCGGGAAGCGGCCCGGAGAGCGGGGTGAGTGCGACGGATGCCGGAACTGACGTCGCAGCGGCCGGACTGTTTTCGGGTACACCGGTGGGTGGGGCGCTGAGGCTGGGGGAAGGGGAGGGAAGACGTTTCATAGCAGGGGCGGGCGGAACCCGGATTCAACGATAACTCACGTTTGGAACTCGACAGCCCGCCGGAACTGCCGCGGCCGACGCCCGGTCGGCTGGCCGTGGTCGCCTCGCCCAATAAACTGAATCCGTGATTCTTCCTGCGTCCGAGGCTGCTGTGCCCGCCAAGCCGGGAGCCGTGCTGAGGATTCGGCTCGACATCGCCTACGACGGCACGACGTTCGCCGGCTGGGCGAAGCAGCCGGAGTTGCGCACGGTACAGGGCGAGATCGAAGACGCGCTGGCGACCATCTTGCGCCGTCACGGCCCGGTTCCCGATCTCGTCGTCGCCGGGCGCACGGATGCCGGGGTGCACGCCCGCGGTCAGGTCGCGCATTTCGATCTCACCGCCGAGCAGGCGCACGCACTTGTGCAGCCCCGTCGCGGCACCGGCAACAAGCCCAAGCCGCCGCTTCCTGTCGAGATCTACCGACGGGTCAGCGGCATCCTCGTGACGAAACCCGAGATCGTATTGAAAGATGTCACCCTGGCACCGGACGGGTTCGATGCCCGCTTCTCCGCGCTGTGGCGTCGCTACGAATACCGTCTCGCCGACACGCTGGCCGGGCATGATCCGTCACAACGGCTGCGCACGACCTGGCATCCGAATGAGCTCGATCTCGACGCGATGGATGCGGCGGCCGCGACTCTCGTCGGACTCCACGATTTTGCCACCTACTGCAAACCGCGCGCCGGGGCGACCACGGTGCGCACCCTGCAAGATTTTCGGTGGCGCAGAGACCCCGACGGGGTTCTGATCGCCTCTCTCAGGGCCGACGCGTTCTGCCACAGTATGGTGCGCGCCCTGGTCGGAGCCTGTGTCGCGGTCGGCGAAGGAAAGCTGGCGGGGAGCCGCCTGGTAAACCTGCGGATCGAACGCGCCAGAACCAGCGAGTTCAAGGTCATGCAGGCCCACGGTCTCACGCTCACCGAGGTGGGCTACCCGGAAGACGCCGAACTCGCGCTGCGCGCGGCCGAAACCCGCGCCCGTCGTGAGCTCCCTGAGGAGTAACCGACGCCATCCGTCGCCTCAGTGAACCGCCTCGAATTGCGTGATGCCCTGCCGGCAAACTAGTATTGACGTTTGGTGTCTGTGCGTTGCAGCCAGGCACACGAACGTGAGCCCTCCATCGATCGTGTTCTTCGTCTAGAACACACCCGGAGCGGGATTCACGAACACCTCCGTTCGAACAAGAAAGCAGCACTATAGTGACGCGCACCTACACCCCCAAGGCAAGTGAAGTCCAGCACGATTGGGTCGTCATTGACGCCACCGACATCGTTCTTGGCCGTCTCGCCAGCCACGCAGCCGTTCTCCTTCGCGGCAAGCACAAGGCTGTGTTCTCTCCCCACATGGATATGGGAGATTTCGTCATCATCGTCAACGCCGAGAAGATTGCCCTGACCGGCAAGAAGCTCGACCTGAAGATCGCCTACCGCCACTCCGGTTACCCGGGCGGCCTGTCGGCACAGAACTACTCGGAGATGCTCGAGAAGCACCCGACGCGTGCGGTTGAGAAGGCGATTCGCGGCATGCTGCCGAAGAACTCGCTCGGCCGCGCCCAGCTGGCCAAGCTCAAGGTCTACGCCGGCCCGGAGCACCCGCACGCTGCGCAGCAGCCGAAGCCGTACACCCTCGGCCAGGTCGCGCAGTAGCGTCGGCCCCCAGACTTCTCGACTCTAAGAAAAAGGATTCACACCATCGTGGCGAAGATCGCAGACCAGATTGACGCGGCTCCGGAGAGCTACTCGACAGAGACTCCCGTAGAAGCCGTCACCAAGGCGCCCCGCGCCATCCTCAACGTTCCCGGTGCAGCCGTCGGCCGTCGCAAGCAGGCCATCGCCCGCGTGCGCATCGTTCCCGGCTCCGGCACCATCACGGTCAACGGCCGTGAGTTCGCTGACTACTTCCCGAACAAGCTGCACCAGCAGCTGATCAACGACCCGTTCAAGGTGCTCGACCTGATCGGCGCCTACGACGTCATCGCTCGCATCAGCGGCGGCGGACCGTCGGGCCAGGCCGGCGCGCTGCGTCTTGGCATTGCTCGCTCGCTCAACCAGATCGACGAAGAGAACAACCGTGCCATCCTCAAGAAGGCCGGCTTCCTCAGCCGTGACGCTCGCGTCAAGGAGCGTAAGAAGGCTGGTCTCAAGAAGGCCCGCAAGGCTCCTCAGTTCTCCAAGCGTTAAGTCGAAGGTCGATTCAAGGCACCCATGCCTCGACTTTTTGGTACGGACGGTGTCCGGGGCCTGGCCAACCGTGATCTCACGGCTGGCCTGGCCCTGGGCCTCGCCCAGGCAAGCGCAGTAGTACTGACCCAGGGGCGTCGCGCAGAAGAACGACGCGCCCAGGGCCGACGCCCGGTCGCCGTGCTCGCACGCGACCCGCGTATCTCCGGAGAGTTCATCTCGGCCGCTGTAGCAGCCGGATTGGCCAGCTCCGGAGTGGATGTGCTCGATGCCGGCGTCATTCCGACCCCCGCAGCAGCATTCCTGATCGCCGATATCGGCGCAGACTTTGGCGTGATGATTTCCGCCTCGCACAACCCGGCCCCCGACAACGGCATCAAAATCTTTGCCTTCGGCGGCACCAAGCTTCCCGACGATGTCGAGACCCGCATCGAAGCGCACCTCGACGGTGAGATGCTCACTCCGATCGGTGGCGATGTCGGTCGCATCCGTCGTTTTGCCGACGCCGAGGACCGCTACGTCGTGCACCTGCTGAGCACGCTCCCGCACCGTCTCGATGGCATTCATGTGGTGCTGGACTGCGCCCATGGCGCGGCGGCCGGCGTGTCACCGCAGGTCTTCACGGATGCAGGCGCCCGCGTCACGGTGATCGGCGCGGATCCCGACGGCATCAACATCAACGACGGCGTCGGTTCGACCCACCTCGACAATCTGGCCCGTGCCGTGCTCGAACACGGCGCCGACGTCGGAATCGCCCATGACGGCGATGCGGACCGCTGCCTGGCCGTCGATCGCGAGGGAAACATCGTCGACGGCGATCAGATCATGGCCATCCTCGCCGTTTCAATGGCCGAGCGAGGCGTTCTGAAAGACCGCACGCTCGTCGCCACGGTGATGAGCAACCTGGGCCTGAAGAAGGCCATGGCCGCCCACGACATCCGCGTGCTCGAGACCAAGGTCGGCGACCGCTATGTGCTCGAAGAACTGAACATCGACGGGCTCTCGCTCGGCGGCGAACAATCGGGACACGTCATCATGACCAAGTTCGCCACCACCGGCGACGGCATCCTGACCGGACTGCACCTCGTGGCCGAAATGGCCCGCACGGGCAAGACGCTCGCCGAACTCGCTTCGGTGATGACCGTCTTCCCGCAGATTCTCGTCAATGTTCGCGGCGTCGACCACCACGGCTTGAACTCCGACACGGTGATCGCCGAAGCAGTGGTCGCCGCCGAAACCGAACTCGGCGACACCGGCCGGGTGCTGCTGCGCCCGTCGGGCACCGAGCCGATGGTTCGGGTCATGGTCGAGGCTGCTGACCAGCCGACTGCCGACCGACTCGCGCACCAGCTCGCCGACGTCGTGCGCGAGCGTCTCGCGCTCTAGAACCTCAACTTCTCGCCAGGCTCGACTCTTTCGGTGATCGAGCCTGTCGAGATCTCGGACGCCCGAGCTCACGCGACCCGCGTTTGGAGAGCGGGTCACGTGGTCCCGACAGGCTCGACCACGGGCGGTGAGGTCTCGAGCGAGCGGTCAGACCTTGCGCAGCAGCACCTTCGACACGGCATGATCCGAGTCCTTGCGCAGCACGAGGGTCGCACGCGACCGGGTGGGCCGGATGTTGTGCAGCAGGTTGGGCTCGTTGATGCGGCTCCAGATGTCGTGAGCCTTCGCCCGTGCCTCCTGCTCGCTGAGCGTCGAGTAACGGTGGAAATATGACTTCGGGTTGCTGAATGCGCCCTGCTGCAGTTTCAAGAAGCGTTCCTCGTACCACCGGGCGATGTCGCGCGTGCGCGCGTCGACGTAGACGGTGAAGTCGAAGAGGTCGCTGACGGCGAGTCCATGACCCTGCCCGGGAGGCTGGAGCACATTCAACCCCTCGACGATGAGCACGTCCGGCTGCCGAACGACAATCTGTGCGTCGGGAACGATGTCATAGCTGAGGTGCGAGTAGAACGGTGAGCGCACCTCGGCCGCACCGCTCTTGACCGCGCTGACGAAGCGAAGAAGCGCACGCCGGTCGTAGGACTCCGGAAACCCCTTGCGTTCCATCAGGCCGCGCCGGGAAAGTTCGGCATTCGGAAACAGGAATCCGTCGGTGGTCACCAACTCGACCCGCGGGGTGTCTTCCCAGCGGGCGAGCAGCTCCCGCAGAAGCCGGGCAATCGTCGACTTGCCGACGGCGACCGAACCCGCCACGCCGATCACAAACGGTGTGCGTTGCGCCCGTTCGCCGAGGAAGTCGCTGGTTTGCCGGTGCAGCTGGCGGGCGCCGGCGGCGTAGAGGTTGAGGAGGCGGCTGACCGGAAGGTAGACATCCGTCACTTCGTTCTGATTCAGCGGCTCGCCGAGACCGCGAAGTTGCACGAGCTCGGTCTCGCTCAGAGGCAGATGCGTCGTCGGTGCGAGGGCCGCCCAGTCGGCGCGGGACAACTCGACAAAGGGGGTCACGTGGGAGTGGTTCGCTGCGCTCGCACCCTGCTCGGACATTCCCCCAAGCTTAGTCCGACTAAAATCGAGCGCATGTGCGGAATCGTGGGATATGTCGGAGACAACAAAAGCATCGAAGTTCTGATGGGAGGCCTGCAACGGCTCGAATATCGCGGTTACGACTCCGCAGGCATCGCCGTGATCGATGCAGCAGGCCAGCTGAACACCGCGAAGCGATCCGGCAAGCTTGCCGCGCTGACCGCCGAACTGGCCAACCACCCCATCAGCAACGGTACGACCGGCATCGGCCACACGCGCTGGGCGACCCACGGCGGCCCGACCGACGTGAACGCCCACCCGCACCTCGGCGACAACGGCAAACTCGCCCTCATTCACAACGGAATCATCGAGAACTTCGCCCCACTGCGCGATGAGCTTCTCGCCGAAGGATTCACCTTCGACAGCGAAACCGACACCGAGGTTGCCGCCGTGCTGCTCGGCCGCGAGTACCAGCGCACCGGCGACTTGAATGAGGCGTTCCGCGCCATCGTCGGACGCCTCGACGGCGCATTCACCCTGCTCGCCGTGCACCAGGACCAGCCGGGTCTCGTTGTCGGCGCCCGCCGCAACTCCCCGCTCGTCATCGGCCTCGGCGACGGCGAGAACTTCTTGGGCTCGGATGTCGCGGCGTTCGTCGAGTACACCCGCCGCGCCATGGCGATCGGTCAAGACCAGATCGTCAGCATCACCCCCGACCTGGTGACCGTCACCGACTTCGCCGGCGAGCCGGTCGAGGTCGAGGAGTTCGAGATCGCCTGGGATGCCTCGGCGTCCGACAAGGGCGGCTGGTCCAGCTTTATGGCCAAGGAGATCACCGAGCAGCCTGACGCCGTGGCGAACACGATCCGTGGGCGCATCGTCGACGGTGCCGTCGCCATCCCAGAACTGACGGCGTTCGGCGATGACGTGCTGACCGGCATCAATCGCATTGTGATCATCGCCTGTGGCACGGCAGCGTATGCCGGCCAGGTTGCGAAGTACGCGATCGAGAAGTGGGCGCGCGTTCCCGTCGATGTCGAGCTCAGCCACGAGTTCCGCTACCGCGAGCCCGTGCTCACCGACGACACCCTCGTCGTGTCGATCAGCCAGTCCGGCGAGACCATGGACACCCTGATGGCCGTCAAGTACGCCCGGGCCGAGGGCGCGAAGACCATCTCGATCTGCAACACGCAGGGCGCGACGATTCCGCGCGAGTCGGATGCCGTCATCTACACCCACGCCGGGCCAGAGGTCGCCGTCGCTTCGACCAAGGCGTTCGTCGCCCAGATCACCGCGCTGTACCTCTTCGCCCTGCACTTTGCTCGCGTGCGCGGCAGCCTGACCGACGCCGAATTGGCCGAGCAGGCCGCCGAGCTGACGGCGATCCCCGCCAAGATCGCCACGGTGCTCGAGCAGGGCCCCGCCGTGAAGCAGCTCGCCACCTGGATGAGCGACACGCGCGCCGTGCTCTTCCTCGGCCGTCACGTCGGCTTCCCGATCGCGCTCGAAGGCGCCCTCAAGCTCAAGGAGCTCGCCTACATCCACGCCGAGGGCTTTGCGGCCGGTGAACTCAAGCACGGCCCGATCGCGTTGATCGAGCCGGGTCAGCCCGTGTTCGTCATCGTGCCGAGCCCGCGCGGATCCGCGCACCTGCACCCCAAGGTGATCTCGAACATCCAGGAGATCCGCGCCCGCGGGGCACGCATCATCGCCATCGCCGAGCTGGGGGATGCCGCGGTATTGCCGTTCGCGGACACCGTGATTCACATCCCGCTGGCCGCGCCGCTGTTCGAGCCGTTGCTGGCCGTCGTGCCGATGCAGATCTTCGCCATGGAACTGGCTGTGGCCAAGGGCCTGGATGTCGACCAGCCGCGCAACCTCGCCAAATCAGTGACTGTCGAGTAGTCGCGGTCTCGCGGTTTCAATGATCAAGGGAATTGGCGTCGACATCGTCGACCTGGCGCGCTTCGCTCGCCAGGTCGAACGAACGCCGAAGCTCATCCCCCGTTTGTTCGCTGAGAGCGAACGTGGGCTCTCGGTGAATTCCCTGGCCGCCCGGTTCGCTGCGAAGGAAGCCCTGATCAAAGCGCTCGGCGACAGCGCAGGGGTGTCCTGGCAAGACATGGAGGTCGTTCCCGACGCACTCGGAAACCCCGGCTTCGTGCTGCACGGCAGCGCCTTGGCGGTGCTCGACCGACGCGGGATCACGAGTCTGCACCTCACGATGACCCACGATGCCGGGGTGGCCTGTGCCTTCGTGATCGCGGAGGGGGGCGCATGACCCGGTTCAGAGAAGCGGTCATCGATCTTGACGCCATTGCCGCAAACATCCGTCACCTGAGCGCGGTGATTGGCGACCCACAAATTCTTGCCGTGGTCAAGGCGAACGCCTATGGGCACGGCGCCGTACCGGTCGCGCGCATGGCGGTTGCCGCCGGGGCAAGCTGGCTCGGCGTCGCCGATGTCGAGGAGGGGCTCGAGCTTCGTCGCGCCGGCATCACGGCCCCGATTCTCGCCTGGTTGCATGGGCTGGACACCGATTTCGCGGCGGCCATTACGGCGGACATCGACCTTGGCCTGTCATCGGTGGCGCAGCTCAGCCGCGTCGCCGACGCGGCGATGGAGCTCGGGCAGAGCGCCGCGGTGCAGCTGAAACTCGAAACCGGACTCAGTCGCAACGGTGCCGCTCCCGGCGAATGGGACGAGCTGTTCACCCGCGCGGCGGCGCTCGAGCGAGCGGGCCGCATCCGAGTGCGCGGAATCATGAGCCATCTGTCGAACACCTCACCGGCTGACGACGCGGAGGCGATCGCGCGCTTCGACGAGGGTCTCGCTGCGGCCAGAGCCGCCGGTCTGACTCCGGATCTGGTCCACCTCGCCGCAACCGCGGCCGCGCTGCGCGTGCCCGAGTCACGGTATTCGATGGTGCGGTTGGGCATTGGGATCTACGGGCTTTCCCCGTTCGAAGACGCCGACTCCGGCGATCTCGGACTCATCCCGGCAATGACGGTGCGTGGACAAATCGCTGCGGTACGCCGGGTCGCAGCAGGCGCCGGGGTGTCGTACGACTACACCTGGCGCGCCCAGGAGGACTCCACCTTGGCTCTCGTTCCGCTCGGCTATGCCGACGGCATTCCGCGGCAGGCTTCCGGGCGCGGCGAGGTGCAGATCGGCGCCAGGCGCTACCCGATCGTCGGCCGGATCGCGATGGACCAGTTCGTCGTCAACCTCGGTCACGACACGGCAGCGGTCGGCGACGAGGTCGTGCTGTTCGGTGACCCGGTCGCCGGAGTACCGAGCGCCAACGACTGGGCCGATGCGGCGCTGACCGTGAACTACGAGATCGTCACCCGGATCGGCCACCGCGTCACGCGCAGCTATTGCGGCGGCGCCCCCGCCGAAGCGGACGCGCAGCCGTGAAACTGACGATTCCCGACGCCGACCAGATGCATGCGTTCGGTGTTTCCCTGGCCAGAGGACTGACGGCCGGCGATCTGATCGTGCTGACCGGTCCGCTCGGTGCGGGAAAGACCACCCTGACGCGCGGCTTGGGGGAGGGGCTCGGCGTGCGCGGCGCAGTCACCAGCCCGACCTTCGTGCTCGCGCGCACGCATCCGAACCTGGCCGGCGGCCCGCCCCTCGTGCACGTCGACGCCTACCGGTTGTCGAACGCCATGGAACTCGACGACCTCGACATCGACTTCGCCCACTCCATCGTCGTGATCGAATGGGGGCGCGGCCTGCTCGACGGGATCACCGACTCGTGGCTCGACATCGAGATCGCACGCCCGCTGGGGGCGTCGCAGGCGGTACTGCCGACGGATGCACCCTCCGTCGACGACACCGACGCCGACGGCGCGATCGAGGTACTCGACCTCGACGAGCCCCGGATCGTCACCCTCACCGCCAACGGCCCCCGCTGGGCCGGCGCCCCCGAGTTTGATTTTCTGCGAAACGAATAGGCTGAACTCCGTGCTTCTTGCCATTGATACCTCAGCCGGAACCAGCGTCGCGATCGTCGACCGCGACCGCGGGGTGCTCGCCGAACGCGGCATTCCCGACACCATGCGCCACGCCGAGGTGGTCGGTACGCTGATCGACGAATGCCTCCGTGAAGCGGGTGTCGACGTCTCCGAGCTGTCCGGCGTTGTCGGCGGCATGGGGCCAGGACCCTTCACCGGTTTGCGGGTCGGCATCGCCGCAGCACGCGTCTTCGCGCTCGGCGCCGGCACACCGTTCATTCCCCTCGTCAGCCACGACGCCATCGCCTACGGGCGCTACCAGGCGGGTGAGACGGGGCCGCTGGTCGTCGTCACGGATGCCCGCCGCCGCGAGGTCTACTGGTGCGTCTACAGCGGTGCCGATGCCGCAGGCCTCCCCGTCCGCATCGGGCAGCCGCACCTGGCCAAGCCGGCGGAACTGCTGGAACCGAGCTGGGAGTACAGCGGAGTGCCCCGCTTCGACGCCGCCACTGTCTCCGCCGGAGACCTCGGAATGGTCGCCGAACTCGTGTGGGCGACCGGACAACCGTTCGCCGCCGACGAACCGCTCTACCTGCGCTCACCCGACGTCACCCTCTCGGCCGGCCCGAAGCGAGTGAGCTGATGGTCTGGCAGCTGCGGCGCGCGACCGTTGACGACGTCGAAACGATCATGGTGCTCGAGACGGCTCTGTTCGAGAATGACGCCTGGTCGGCCGCGATGATGGCCAGGGACATCGGCGACCCGAGCTGCTACTACCTCGTCGCCTTTCCGCCCGACGAGCCGGAGCGCATCGAGGCCTACGCCGGTTTGCTGGCGCCGAAGGGGGCAACCCAGGGCGACATCCAGACCATCGGCGTCGCCGAGTCAGCGCGCGGCAGAGGTCTCGGCCGCACCCTCATGAACGCCCTGATCACCGAGGCGTACAAGCGCGGGGCACGGGAGATCTTTCTCGAAGTGCGCGCCGACAACCCGACGGCGCAGCGGCTCTACCTCCGCCTCGGTTTCGAAGAACTCGGCGTGCGGCGGGGCTACTACCAACCCGACAATGTCGACGCGATCGTGATGCGACTCCAGATCCCCAAGCCGAGTACGCAGCTCGCGGAGCCCACCCCCGACACCTCGACCCCAAAGGCAACGGCATGAACCGGGACAACCCGCTCGTTCTCGGCATCGAGAGCTCCTGCGACGAGACCGGCATCGGAATCGTGCGGGGCACCACCCTGCTCTCGAACACGATCGCCTCCTCGATGGACCAGCATGCTCGCTACGGCGGGGTCGTGCCCGAGGTCGCCGCTCGCGCCCACCTCGAAGAGATGATCCCGTCGATCGAGGCGGCCGTGGCCGAAGCCGGCATCCGTCTGGCCGACCTTGACGCGATTGCTGTCACCAACGGGCCCGGCCTCGCCGGCGCACTGATGGTCGGCGTCGGGGCGGCGAAGGCGCTCGCCGTGTCGCTCGGCAAGCCGATCTACGCCGTCAACCACCTCGTCGGTCACGTTGGTGCTGACCTCCTGCACGTGCCCGCAACGGCAGCGACAGCGGATGCCGCGCATCCCGGGCACCCAGCACCCGCCGGTCCGCCGCTGGCCGGCTCCGAGCCCCTCGAGTACCCGACGATCGCACTGCTGGTCTCGGGCGGACACACCTCCCTGCTGCTCGTGCGTGACCTCGTCTCCGACGTGGAGCTGCTCGGCGAGACGATCGATGACGCCGCCGGCGAAGCGTTCGACAAGGTGGCCAGGGTGCTCGGCCTGCCCTACCCCGGCGGGCCGCAGATCGACCGCGTCGCCCTCAGCGGCAACCCGAAGGCCATCCGGTTTCCGCGTGGGCTGAGCCTGCCGAAAGACATGGCGAAGCACCGCTACGACTTCTCGTTCTCTGGACTCAAAACCGCGGTCGCCCGCTGGGTGGAAGCACGGCAGGACGCCGGGGAAGAGGTTCCCATCGCCGACGTCGCAGCGAGCTTCCGGGAAGCTGTCGTCGACGTGCTGCTCACGAAGGCCGTGGCCGCCTGCCATGACTATGACGTGCCGCGCCTGCTGCTCGGCGGCGGCGTAATCGCCAACGCTCGGTTGCGCGAGGTGGCCCAGCAGCGCACGGATGCCGCGGGCATCGCCCTGCGCATTCCGCCGCTCTCGCTCTGCACCGACAACGGCGCGATGATCGCTGCGCTCGGCGCGCAACTGATCATGGCGGGGCATGCACCGTCGTCGTTGGAGTTCGGCGCCGATTCCACCCTTCCGGTCTCGGAGATTCAAGCGTCATAGATTCAGGCAGCAGACCGGTCATAATGCCCGTTCGTGGGCGATTAGCGGTATTCTGACGCGTGGGGGAGCGGCGATTCCGACGCAGCGCATCCTCCCGGAGGCGCTCAACTCGACGCCACTGAAGAGACTTGAAGGAGTCCACCGATGACCGACCCCAATGTGCCTTCCGCTCCGAACGGCGACGCAGCAGTGCCGGCCCCCGAGGTTCCCGCCGCTCCGCAGTATGCGCCCGCTCCGCCCGCAGCTGATGCTTCTGGCCAGGCGCCGGCATATGGACAGCAGCCGTACAGCCAGCAGCCGTACGGCCAGCAGGGCTACGGCGCTCCGCTCGCCGAGCAGAAGTACAACGTGCTCGCCATCATCTCGCTCATCACCTCGTTGGTCGGTATAAGCCTGGCCGGCATCATCACCGGGCACATTGGACTCAGCCAGATCAAGCGCACCGGCGAGAAGGGGCGCGGACTCGCCATTGCCGGCCTCATCATCGGCTACGTGTCGATCGCCGCGGCGATCATCTTCATCATTGTGATGATTCCGTTCATCATCTACGCGGTCTCCCACCCCGAGCAGTACAGCACCTACTAGCATCGGCTGCCGACGGCAGGCGATGACAGACGGAAAGTGAAAGGAATTAACTCTCATGAGTGATCCAAACACGCCGAACGTTCCGGGTGTGCCTGAAGTTCCTGACGTGCCACAGGTCCCCGATATTCCGGAAGGTCCGCAGGTGCCCGACATTCCTCCGGCGCCCGATATTCCGGACGTGCCGAACCCGCTCGGGGCATCGGGCCCCGAGGCTCCGCAGAGGGTCGGTGCCCCCGTGAACAGCGCGACGCCGTCGGACCCACCCGTGGAGCCGACGCCTGAGCAGCCGAGCCCTGAGGTGCCGACGCCTGAGGTGCCACCAGTTGAGGCGGCGCCTACCGCTCCGCCAGTTGCGCCACCCGCGGCCCCGGCTGCGCCGCCCGCGGCATCCGCGCCGGCTGCGCCGCCTCCGGCCTACGGTCAGCCCACGCCGCCAGTGGCCCCGCCTCCCGCGTACGCCGCTCCGGTCACTCCACCGCCCGCCTACGGCAGCCCGCCGGCCGCAGGTGCACCGCCGGTGCCGCCACCGGGAACTCCGGTCTACGCGCCGTATGCCACAGCCCCAGCCACCAAGCAGCCGGTGCTCAGCATCATCTCGTTGGTCGCCGGCATCATCGGTTTGATCGGGTTTCCCGTCGTCGCGTTCATCCCGATCATCGGCGGCGTCTTCGGTCTGTTTATCCCCGCCGCCGCCGTGGTTCTCGGGTTCCTCGGAAAGAAGCGAGAAGCCCACGCCAAGGGGTTCTGGCTGACCGGCATCATCACCGGATTCGTCGGCATCGCGCTGGCTCTCGGCAGCGTGCTGGTCTGGATCCTGATCTTCGCGGCCGGATTCGGCTCCTCGAACTACATGTACTAGACACACAACTCTGAGGCCGCTTCAAGGGGCACTCGAAGCGCAGAAGGTGAATCATGGAAGGCCCACGTCACGGGCAGCCGCCCGAGGTCAGCGACTACGTCGGTGACCTCACACGAGAACCCGCGCCGGTGACCGGGCAGCTGGCGTATGAATCCACATTCACCGCGCCGACCGAATGGGTGCCCTACGTTTACACCGACGCTGAGTTGCACACGATCGAGTCGCGCCGGCGAGTATCGGTCGCGGCACTCGTCTGCGGATCCGCCGGTTTGGTACTCGCCGTATTCGGGGTGTGGGGAGCGCCGCTCTCGTTCCTCGCGATTGTGCTCGCGCTGTGGGCTCGCAGCACTGAACGCCTGGCCACACCGCGTTGGGGTTACGGGCTCGCTCTTGGGCTGGTCGGACTGGTTTTCGTCGGCATCTGGATCGCCATCATCTCGGCAGCGATGAAAGCGGTGACGGCGGCGTAGCTGCCGGCAGCCTCGTCGCGCGGGTCGGATGCCGTCCCGCGCATCGGGGGCAACCCGCGCTGCGGTGCCCGACCCGCGCAGCGCATGCCGGCCGGACGTGCTGCCGCTACGCGACTCGCTCGACCAGAAGCGCGACCCGGTGCCCGGCCCTCCGGGTGAGCACGAGCGTGCCCGAACCGCTGCCCTTGAGCTTCAGCCGGGTGCGAACCACCGCCGGGTCGACATCGACGCCCCGTTTCTTGATCTCGAGGGTGCCGATCCCGCGTTCCTGCAGCGCCAGGCGCAGCTTCTTCTCATCGAAGGGAAGTGTCTCGAGCACGCGGAACGCGGTCGCAAACGGCGTCGGGGTGAGGGTATCGGCGGTGAGGTAGGCGATGCCCTCCGAGAGCATTCCGGCGTCAAGTCGCCGGGCCAGATCTCCGATCAGCCTGGCGCGAATCACCGCACCGTCGGGCTCGTAGAGGTAGTCGCCGAGGCCGGCGACCGGGGCATCCTCGCTGTCGGCTTCCGCGGTCATCTCGGCGGGGCCATCCGCTCGTAGCAGCAGCGCAGAACGACGGATGCCGTCGCGCGCGAGAGCGCCGAACCAGAGGCCCATTTCGACAAGCGCTCCGTTCACGGAGATCCATTGCGCCTCGGCTTCGGCCGGGATCTGGTCACGATCGTGGCCGGGGCCGAGCTTGACCCCGATCGGCAGGCTGGCGGCCAGGCCGAAGACGAAATCGAGCGAGGGGGAGTAGTCAGAGGCGCCGAGGCGCGACGTGTTGCCGTGCCCGGCGGTGCGGCGGGCCGGATCAAGCCAGGCGGCGTCGAAACCGGTGAGGTCGAAGTCTTCGGCGGTGCTGTGCTCGACCGAGGCGCCCGGGAACGGCGCGAGGTTGAAGCTGGCCATCGCTGCAGTGACCTCGTCGGCGTCGACGGCGGTGACGGCTAGGTCCATCGCCGCCATGGCCATGGCGTCGCCGCCAATGCCCGAGCCGAGGTCGGCGACGCGGTGGAGCCCGGCTGCGACGAATCGGCCGGCGTGCAGGGCGGCCACCTGCAGCCGGGTGGCCTGTTCGAGCCCGGCCTCGGTGAACAGCATCCGGCTGGCGAACTCCCCGAACTTGGGCACGGCTTTGGCGCGCAGCTTTGACTGAGTGAGCACGGCCGAGACGAGCGCAGGCGGGTGACCGGCCTTGCGCAGGTCACCGACCATCTTCACGACATCCAGTGTCGAATCGTAGGGAGGGAGCGAATCGAGAAGACGCAATCCCTCGGGTGACAACAACTCGACGAGCTCAGCGCGATCCATCCGTCAAATCTACCAAGCGTGTTGACGGGGCGTCATGACAAGACACTTCGCTGGCACTCACGTTGCGTGAGTGCCAGGTTCGCCCTAAACTCGACTTAGCACTCTCGACGTGAGTCTGCTAACCGAATCTTTGTCAAGAAACAAGAAAGAGGTCAACCGTGTCGGTCTCCATCAAGCCGCTCGAGGATCGCATCGTCATCAAGCAGGTCGACGCCGAGCAGACTACTGCTTCTGGTCTTGTCATTCCTGACTCCGCCAAGGAGAAGCCCCAGGAGGGTGAAGTTATCGCTGTCGGCCCCGGCCGTATCGATGACAACGGAAACCGCATCCCCCTCGACATCGCTGTCGGCGACAAGGTGATCTACTCCAAGTACGGTGGAACCGAAGTCAAGTTCGACGGTTCCGACCTGCTCGTACTGTCGGCTCGCGACGTGCTGGCTGTCGTCGTTCGCTAGTCTCAGCTCTCTTCGAAAGACCCGGATGGCTTGTGCCAGCCGGGTCTTTTGCCGTTGTGACACGCCCGGGGTGGTTTTGCATATTGTATACAGAGCGTAGAATCTAGACGTGTCAATTTCCAGCGAACTACAGATCAGCACCACAGCGCAGGCTCCTCGGGTCACCTCCAATCCCGGTGGCACCAGCCGTTCAGGGCTGATCTATGCCCTCGTGTCCTATGCCATTTGGGGCGTACTGCCGCTCTTCTTCATCGCGCTGGCCCCGGCCGGTGCCTTCGAGGTCGTGGCCTGGCGCATCGTTTTCTCTCTCGTGTTCTGCGCTCTACTGCTCGCGGTCACCCGCAAGTTCAAGCCCTTCTTCCGGCTGCTCGCGCGACCGCGCATTTCGATCACCATGGCCGTCGCCGGGGCGCTCATTTACATCAACTGGCAGACCTACGTCTATAGCGCAATGAGCGGTCAAGTGGTTGAGGCCTCGCTCGGCTACTTCATCAACCCCATCGTCACCGTGTTTCTCGGGGTGTTCTTCATGCGCGAGCGACTGCGCCTCGCGCAGTGGATCGCCGTCGGTGTCAGCCTCGTGGCCGTGGTCATTCTGGCGGTCGGTGCGGGAACCGTGCCGTGGATTGCATTGACCCTTGCCTTCTCGTTCGGCTTCTACGGCTACATCAAGAAGCGGGTCGGCAACAGGGTCGACGCCGTGGCCGGGCTCACGATGGAGACCCTGTGGCTGATGCCGGTCGCCATTGTGCAGCTTGTCGTCGTCGGCGCGACCGCCGGGCTGACGATCGGAACGGTCAGCGCCACGCACACGGCATTGCTGCTCGCCGCCGGTGTCGTCACCGCGGTTCCCCTGCTCTTCTTCGCCGCGGCGTCACGCCGACTGCCGCTGATCTACATGGGCTTCATCCAGTATCTCGGCCCGATCATCCAGTTCTTCGTCGGCGTTCTGATCCTTCGCGAACCGATGTCGCCCGAGCGCTGGGCCGGCTTCGCACTGGTCTGGATCGCCCTGCTGATTCTCACCATCGACGGCCTGGTCGGCGCGCGCCGTAACCGCCGCGCCGTGCTCGAGCTCATCTGACAAATCAGCCCCAAAGGGGTGTCAGGTGCGGCTCATCGCTCGTGAGGGATGCGCCGATCGTTATCAAAAATGCTCTCAAAACATTGCTGAGTGAAACTCGGATGCTTGTATGCTCAGTCACACATTCGAGGTAGGGCCCGCACCGTCGCGGACCGTAGCGCATTCAGGTCGAGAGGCAGAATCACATGTTACGAAAGAAAGTCCTAGTAAGTTTCGCCCTAGCAGCGGCAGCAGRCCTCGTTTTGGCCGGTTGTGCAAACCAGGGTACAACCGGAGGATCCACCGAAACAGCGGCGAGCGGTCGGGTCAATCTTCCCGCGGCCACCTCGGTTGAGGTTCCGGCCAACGCAGTTCTCCCCGCCGGGGATGGAAAGGCAACCTGTCCGGCCGGCCTCGACATCGCCTACATCGGCGCAGAGACCGGGGCGAACGCCCAGCTCGGTATCAATATCTACAACGGCGTGCAGCTCGCCATCGACCAGCACAACGAGGCAAACCCCGGTTGCCAGGTCAACTTCACCAAGTTCGACACGGAAGGCGACCCGAACAAGGCGACGGGCCCCGTCACCCAGGCCGTCAACACGGAATCGATCATCGGCGTCATCGGCCTCCCGTTCTCGGGTGAGTCGAAGGCAACGGGAAACATCTTCGAGCAGGCCGGCCTGGTACACATCACGCCGTCCGCCACGAACCCCGACCTGACCAAGAACGGCTGGAAGACCTTCTTCCGTGGCCTCGGCAATGACGCAGTTCAGGGACCGGCAGCAGCCTCGTTCATGACCGGCCCGCTGGAAGCCAAGACTGTCTACCTGGTTCAGGATGACTCGGACTACGGCATCGGACTCGGCACCACGACGACGGAGGCGCTGGGCGATGCCCTCGTCGGCAGCGACAAGGTGATCACCGGTCAGAAAGACTTCTCGGCCACGATCTCCAAGATCATGAACGCGAAGCCTGACGCCGTTTACTACTCCGGCTACTACGCCGAGGGAGCGCCCTTCGACCAGCAGCTTGTCGCCAAGGGGTACACCGGCACCTTCGTCGCACCGGATGGTGTGAAGGACGACCAGTTCATCAAGCTGGCCGGCGATGCATCAGAGAACGCCTACTTCACCTGCCCCTGCACCCCCGGTGAACTGATCCCCGAATTCCAGAAGGCGTACAGCGCAGCCTTCAACGCGGAACCGGGCACCTACTCCATTGAGGGCTACGACGCCGCGACGGTTCTGCTTTCCGGAATCGGCCAGGGAAACATCACCCGTCCCGACCTGCTCAAGTGGGTCACCGGCTATGACGCCGACGGACTGAGCAAGCACTACAAGTGGGACTCCACCGGTGAGCTCGCGACCCCGGCCGTCTACGGCTACCGGGTGCTCGACGGGAAGATCGTGCTGACTGGAGTTATCGGATAACGCCGATCGACTAATGCCGCGGGGGCGTGTACTCAACGCCCCCGCGGCATTCTCGAATCATCGTTGCGTGTCCCCTGAGACATTGGCGTCTCAGGCAAGTTAGAAGCGGATGCCGAATGCTCGATCTCTTAATTCACCCCATACTCGACAACGGCTGGATCTCTTTCGATGTCCCGTCGCTGATCCAAAACTTTTGGAGCGCCACCTTCGACGGCCTCACCTTCGGGGCCATTTACGGTCTCGTCGCTGTGGGATACACCCTCGTCTACGGCGTGCTCAACCTCATCAACTTCGCCCACTCCGAAGTCTTCATCATGGGCTGCTACGGCGTCGTTCTGGTTCTCACGACACTCGGCTTCGGCCCCAACGCGCCGACGTTGCCCCTGTGGTTGATCGTGCTCGACCTCTTACTCGCGCTACTTGTCGCGATGCTCGTCGCCGCGGCCACCGCCTACATCGTCGAGCGGGTCGCCTACCGGCCATTGCGCAAGCGAAACGCGTCGCGGTTGGCCTTCCTGATCACCGCGATCGGTGCATCCTTCGCCATCCAGTACTCGATCTTCATCATCCGTGGCGGCAACCCGGAACCGGCCGTGACCATGTTCGTTCCGGTACCGGTCTTCGACGTCTTCGGCACGATCGTGAACAGCCAGCAGATCGTGATCGTGATCGCATCTCTGGTCACAATGATCCTGGTCGACCAGTTCATCCGCACCTCCCGCACCGGCCGCGGCATTCGCGCGGTGGCCCAAAACCCCGACGTGGCCACGCTGATGGGCGTGGACAAGCAGAAGATCATCGTCACCACCTTTCTGATCGGCGGTGCCGTCGCCGGGGTCGGCTCCCTCTTCTACGTGATGCTGATCCCCTCCGGCGTGCTCTACACCGGCGGTTTCATCCTGGGTATCAAGGCGTTCGCGGCTGCGGTGCTCGGCGGGATCGGCAATGTGCGGGGGGCGCTCCTCGGCGGCTTCCTGCTCGGCCTGATCGGCAACTACGGGCAGATTCTGCTCGGCAATTCGCAATGGACGGATGTTGTCGCGTTCGTCGTGCTCGTTCTCGTGCTGCTCATCAAACCTGAGGGAATCCTCGGGACCTCACTCGGACGGAGCAGAGCATGAGTTTCATCGACGGTCCGAAGATTCTGCCCGACGCGGAATCCGACCGGGAAAAGCTCGACGTTGAAGCCCAGTCGAAGAAGAAGGGACGTTGGTCGCAGCCGTTGCGTGACCGCTGGAACCTGCTTCCGCGTCAGGTGCAGTGGCTCTGGCTGCTCATCGTCGTCGGGTTGGCCTACCTGCTGCCGGTCTTCAACGTGCCGCTGCTCACGACCGAACCGGGCAATGACTGGCCGCTGGCGTGCTTCACGATGGCCAGCTTTGCTCTGATCGCCGTCGGCCTCAACGTCGTAATCGGCTACGCGGGCCTGCTCGACCTCGGTTATGTGGCGTTCTTCGCGATCGGGTCATACACCGCGGCGATGCTGACCAGCCCCGACTCGCCCTACTTGCACATTCCGTATCTCTGGACGCTTCCCGTCGCCATGGGGGTCGCGATGTTCTTCGGCGTCGTGCTCGGCATCCCGACGCTGCGCCTGCGCGGTGACTACCTCGCCATCGTGACGCTCGGCTTCGGAGAGATCGTGCGCATCCTGGCCACGATCATCCCGGCGTTGAAGGGGCAGGTCGGCTTTCAGAACGTCGGTCATCCGCCCGGAGAAACCGCGGATGGTAACCCGATCTTCGCGAACTCCAACGGCACGCCCTGGTATTGGATGACCCTGACGATCATCCTCATCGTGTTGTTGCTGGCCGGTAATCTCGAGCGCAGCCGGGTCGGCCGCTCGTGGATCGCCATCCGTGAAGACGAAGATGCCGCTGAGATCATGGGTGTTCCGACCTTCAAATACAAGGTCTGGGCCTTCGCGATCGGGGCGGCGGTCGGCGGTCTGTCCGGCGCGATCTTCGCCGGGCAAGTCGGCTTCGTGAACAATCAGAAGTTCGACGTGCAAACCTCGATCCTGTTCGTCGCCGCCGTTGTGCTCGGTGGTGCCGGCAACAAGGTGGGCGCGGTTCTGGGTGGCGCACTCGTCGCGTACATCCCGCTTCGCTTCACCGCCATCGCCGACTACAAGTACTTCATCTTCGGGATTGCGCTGATCATCATCATGATCTTCCGCCCGCAGGGACTGATCCCGGCCCGTCAGCGGCTCTTGGCCTACGGCCGAAACGCCTATCACAAGATCGCTCGAAAAGCGGCGACGAAAGCGTCGCCGCCCGATACTCCCGCCCCCTCGGCGCCGGAAGGAGAAGCTTCATGAGCGATTCGACAGCTGCCGTCTCCGCCACGCCACCGGAGCTCGCCGATGTGCCCGCCGAGGTCGCCGAGGCCGCGGCACCCGACCGCGAGATTGCCGTCGAGGTCGGCGACAACATCATGGAGATCGTGAACCTCACGATGAAGTTCGGCGGACTCGTTGCGCTCGACAACGTGTCATTCAACATCAAACGGGGGGAGATCCTCGGACTGATCGGACCGAACGGCGCCGGCAAGACGACCTGTTTCAATGCCATGACCGGGGTGTACAAGCCCACCAGCGGTGACGTGCTGCTCGAGGGCGAATCGCTCAAGGGAGTGAAGCAGCACAAAATCACCCGGCGCGGACTCGCCCGCACGTTTCAGAACATCCGCTTGTTCGGCGAAATGACGGCTCTCGAGAACGTGGTGGTCGGCCTCGACGCCCGGCACCGCACGAGTGTGATCGGGGCGCTGCTGCGGCTTCCGCGCCACACCCGCGAGGAAAAGTCGGCTGTGGAACGGGGGATGGCGCTTCTTGAGTTCGTTGGGATCGCCGACCATGCGGGCACGCTGTCGCGGCACCTTCCGTACGGGCACCAGCGTCGGTTGGAGATCGCCCGGGCGCTCGCCACCGATCCCAAGGTGCTCTGCCTCGACGAACCCGCCGCCGGATTCAACCCGGCCGAAAAAGAAGACCTGATGGTGCTCATCCGTCGCATCAGGGCCGACGGCTACACCGTGCTGTTGATCGAACACGACATGAGGCTGGTGATGGGCGTCACCGACCGCATCGTGGTGTTGGAGTTCGGCAAGAAGCTCGCCGACGACACTCCCGTCGCCATTCGCAATGATCCGCGGGTTATCTCCGCCTACCTGGGGGAGCCAGACGATGAGCCTGCTTGAGCTGAAAAACGTCAGCGTTCACTACGGTCGCATTGAAGCGATCCACGACATGTCCTTCTCGGTGGAGGAGGGCGAGATCGTGTCGCTGATTGGTGCGAACGGCGCCGGCAAGTCAACGACGATGAAGACGATCTCAGGTCTGCTCAACCCGTCAAAGGGGTCGATCACCTTCGACGGCGACGACATCACCAAGCTGAAGGCCCACCTCCGTGTGGTGCGCGGGATCTCCCAAGCGCCGGAAGGCCGGGGGATCTTTCCGGGCATGACGGTGCTTGAGAACCTCGACATGGGCGCGTTCGGTCGCGCCGACCGCTCGGGGATGGCTGCCGACTACGAGCGTGTGTTCTCGCTGTTTCCGCGACTTGCCGAACGCAAGACACAGTTCGGCGGAACCATGTCGGGCGGCGAACAGCAGATGCTGGCGATCGGCCGGGCGCTGATGAGCGCACCGCGGCTGTTGCTGCTCGACGAACCGTCGATGGGCCTTGCCCCGCAATTCATCAAGCAGATTTTCAGGATCATCGCAGAGATCAATGCGCAGGGCACGACAATTCTCTTGGTCGAGCAGAACGCCACCCAGGCGCTGTCCAAGGCCAACCGGGGATTCGTGCTGGAAACCGGGGAGATCACCCACAGCGGAACTGGCCGCGAATTGCTCGCGAACCCGGCGATCAAGGAGGCCTACCTGGGCGTGGGCTAGGCAGCATGCAGGAAGGGGGAATGCGCGTGGCGTAATCTCGCTTAACATTGATAAATCGGGACCAACGATCGCTCCCAGTCAACTTTTCTCAATTCCTGCCACGCAAAGGGGTGACATGGATCAGCCAGATCCGTTCGGTTTCATTGGGCTTACCTACGACGACGTCCTGCTTCTTCCTGGACACACAGACGTCATTCCGAGTGAGGCCGAGACCACGTCGCGCCTGACCCGACGGATCAACGTCGCGACTCCGCTGCTGTCCAGCGCCATGGACACCGTGACCGAGACGCGCATGGCGATCGCCATGGCGCGTGAGGGCGGCCTCGGTATCCTGCACCGCAACCTGTCGATCGACGACCAGGCCGAACAGGTCGACCTCGTCAAGCGCAGCGAATCCGGCATGATCACGAACCCGGTCACCACCACGCCGGACGCCACCGTGGCCGAGGTCGACGCGCTGTGCGGCCAGTTCCGAATCAGCGGCCTTCCGGTCGTCGACTCCAAGGGCATCCTGGTCGGCATCATCACCAACCGCGACATGCGTTTCGTCTCGGAGACCAAAAAGCACA
The DNA here is from genome assembly GCF_052113185.1 of Leifsonia sp. YAF41. Taxonomy (NCBI): domain Bacteria; kingdom Bacillati; phylum Actinomycetota; class Actinomycetes; order Micrococcales; family Microbacteriaceae; genus Leifsonia; species Leifsonia sp. YAF41. The sequence continues at coordinate 201,141 of NZ_JBFRCS010000008.1, read as the reverse complement.
CGACCCTCGTGCGCGAAGTGATGACCACGTCGCCGCTGATCACCGGCAAGGTCGGCATGCCGCCGATGGATGCCGTTGAGATTTTTGCCAAGCACAAGATCGAGAAGCTTCCGCTGGTGGATGAGGCCGGCAAGCTCACCGGTCTGATCACGGTCAAGGACTTCGACAAGAGCGAGGAATACCCCTTTGCCACGAAGGATGACGCCGGACGCCTGCGCGTCGGCGCCGCCATCGGCTTCTTCGGCGACGCCTGGCAGCGTGCCACCCGTCTGCTCGAGGCGGGAGTTGACGTGCTGGTTGTCGACACCGCCAACGGTGAGAGTGCCGGTGTACTAGAACTCATCCGCAAGCTCAAGAGCGACTCGGCGTTCAACGGTGTCGACGTGATTGGCGGCAACGTGGCAACGCGCGCTGGTGCACAGGCTCTTATCGAGGCCGGTGCCGACGCGATCAAGGTGGGTGTCGGCCCCGGCTCCATCTGCACCACGCGCATCGTCGCCGGTGTGGGCGTGCCCCAGATCACCGCCGTCTACCAGGCCTCCCTCGCGGCACGCGAAGCCGGCATCCCCGTCATCGCCGATGGCGGCCTGCAGTACTCGGGCGATATCGCGAAGGCGCTCGTCGCCGGTGCCGACACCGTGATGCTTGGCGGGCTGCTGGCCGGTACCGATGAGAGCCCCGGCGAGCTCGTCTTCGTGGGTGGCAAACAGTTCAAGGCCTATCGCGGTATGGGGTCGCTCGGCGCGATGCAGACCCGCGGGTCGAAGACGTCGTACTCCAAGGACCGCTACTTCCAGTCGGATGTCCCGAGTGACGACAAGCTGATCCCCGAAGGCATCGAAGGCCAGGTTCCGTACCGCGGCCCCGTGTCTGCCGTGGCGTACCAGCTCATCGGCGGCCTCCGCCAGTCGATGTTCTACGTCGGAGCCCGCACCATCGAGGAGCTCAAGCAGAAGGGCAAGTTCGTGCGCATCACGTCGGCCGGGCTCAAGGAATCACACCCGCACGACGTGCAGATCGTGGTTGAGGCGCCGAACTACCGCCGCTAGAAACTTGCGGTGGTCGAGGAGGCCGCCCGCGGCCGTCTCGAGACCTCGTGAGCCGATCTTCGAACGCTGGTTGCGTCTGAGGATCGGCTCGCTTGGTTTCGAGACGCGGCCGTCGGTTGTTGAGGAGCAGCCGACGCAGGAGGCCGCGTCTCGAAACACGTCGGGCGCTCCTCAACCACCGGAACGGCCTTCTACATGACCGCGGCCAGCCGCGAGATCGCTTCGGAGAGAACCTCGGGCGAGCAGGCGAAGTTGAGCCGGACAAAGCCTGAGCCTTCGGCCCCGAAGGTCGGGCCGGGGTTCAGCGCCACCTTCGACTGCTCCAGTGCCATCACCGACGGGTCTTCGCCCCAGCCGAGCTGACGAAAGTCGAGCCAGGCCAGATAGCTGGCTCTCGGCTGGTCGTAGCCGACGCCGGGCAGCTGGGCGTCGAGCAGGTCCGCGAGTAGCACTCGATTCGACTGGATGGCTGAAATCGCCCCGTCGAGCCACGGCTCACCCTCGGTGAACGCGGCGGTGCCGGCGATCAGTCCCAGGATGCTGGTGCGCCAGAGCACCTCCTCCGGCAGGCCGTCGAGAGCGGCGCGCATCCGTGCGGATGACGTGACGATCGCCGCGCATTTGAGGCCGGCCAGGTTCCAGGCCTTGCTGGCCGCCGTGACACAGATGCCGTACTCGGCGGCCTCCGGTGAAACCGAGAGGAACGGCGTGAAAGTGCCGTCGGTGTGGGTCAGTGGGGCATGCACCTCGTCGCTGATCACCGTGACGTCGTATTGCGCGGCCAACAGGGCGACGGCGGTGAGGTCTTCGATGCTGTGCGGGTGCCCGAGTGGGTTGTGCGGGTTGCAGAGCAGGTAGGCGCGCGCGCCGTCGGCGAAGGCCTGCTCGAGGCCGTCGAGGTCGAGTGACCATCCCGTGTCGCTGCGGACCAGCGGGACCTCGTGTACCTCGCCGCCGGCCTCGGGAACCAGATCGAAGAACGGGGGATAGATCGGCGGGTTGATCACCACCGCGTCGCCCGGCACGATCACCTGACGCAGGGTTTCGACGATGGCGACGCTGACATCGGTGGTGGTGGTCACGTGCGCAGGATCGACCTGCCAATTCCATCGGCCGAGAGCGAAGCCGGCGAAGGCATCCGCAAAGCCATTCTGCTCGGCGACATAGCCGGAATCGTTCCGGTCGATCGCCTCATGCAGTGCGCGCTTGATCGGCTCGGCGAGGGGGAAGTCCATCTCGGCGACGAAAAGGGGGAGCACATCCTCGCCGAACGTGCGCCACTTCTCGCTCGTGCGCAAGCGCAACAGGGACAGGGGATCTGCGATGACGTCCATGGCTTCATCGTGCCGCATCGCCCGCGCCCCGTCGAGCCGCGAACCTGCAGTTGTCGGAGCTTCCCGAGTGCTGAGGCTCCGACAACTGCTGGTCGCGGGGAGAACGAAGGTGGAAGAGCCGCACCGGAGGGAGCGACGACCGCACGCCCTAGACTGGTCTGGTGACTATGGAGATTGAAATCGGCCGTTCCAAGCGCGCTCGTCGGGTTTACGCCTTCGACGACATCGCGATCGTTCCCAGCCGTCGCACCCGCGACCCCGAGGATGTCTCGGTCAGCTGGTCGATCGACGCCTACCAGTTCGACATCCCGATCCTCGCGGCACCGATGGACTCCGTCGTCTCTCCGACCACGGCCATCATGATGGGCCAGCTCGGCGGTATCGGCGTGCTCGATCTCGAAGGACTCTGGACCCGTTACGACGACCCCGAGCCGCTGCTCGCCGAGATTCGCACACTGCCCGCCGACAAGGCGACGCAGCGGATGCAGGAGATGTACTCCGCACCGATCAAGCCGGAACTCGTCACCGCACGGCTGGCCGAGATCCGTGCCGCCGGGGTGACCGTCGCCGGTGCTCTGTCGCCCCAGCGCACCCAAGAACTCTATGAAACCGTCGTCGCTGCCGGCGTCGACCTTTTCGTCATCCGCGGCACCACGGTGTCGGCCGAGCACGTCTCGCAGAACCAGGAGCCGTTGAACCTCAAGAAGTTCATCTACGAGCTCGATGTTCCCGTCATCGTCGGCGGCGCCGCGACCTACACGGCGGCCCTCCACCTCATGCGCACCGGTGCGGCCGGTGTGCTTGTCGGCTTCGGCGGCGGCGCCGCATCGACCACCCGCGCGACGCTCGGCATCCACGCCCCCATGGCCACGGCCGTGGCGGATGTGGCCGGGGCGCGTCGCGACTACATGGACGAGTCGGGCGGCCGCTACGTGCACGTCATCGCCGACGGCGGCCTCGGCACGTCGGGCGACATCGTCAAGGCCATCGCCTGTGGCGCCGACGCGGTCATGCTCGGCTCGACGCTGGCCCGGGCAACCGATGCCCCCGGCGGCGGCTTCCACTGGGGTGCCGAGGCGCACCACTCGCAGCTGCCGCGTGGCAAGCGTGTCGAGGTGGGAACCGTTGCTCCGCTCGAAGAGATTCTCTACGGCCCGGCACCCGTCGCCGACGGCACGGCAAACCTGGTCGGCGCCCTGCGTCGTTCGATGGCGACCACCGGATATTCGGACTTGAAGGAGTTCCAGCGCGTCGAGGTAGTTGTCGCGCCGTACCGAGTGAACTAGCGTCGGGTTAAGCATCTTGCCGTCTGGATGGGAGTCCGCGCATGGCCACGAGCAACTCGGTAACACGTTCCTCAAAACTGGGGCCTGAAGAACGAGCCGCAGCGCTCGCCCGGCTGAAAGACAAAGAGCTAGACATCCTGGTCGTCGGCGGAGGGATCGTCGGCGCCGGGAGCGCTCTGGATGCGGTCACCCGCGGACTGAGCGTTGGTGTGCTTGAGCAGCGTGACTGGGCTTCGGGCACCTCGAGTCGCTCGTCGAAGCTCGTGCACGGCGGCATCCGCTATTTGGAACAGCTCGATTTTCGGCTGGTACGCGAGGCTCTGATCGAACGTGGTCTGCTGCTTCAGCGGATCGCACCCCACCTCGTCAAGCCGGTGCGGTTTCTCTACCCGCTGAAGAAACGCATCACCGAGCGCGTCTATGTGGGCGCCGGCATGCTGCTCTACGACATTTTCTCGTACACCGGCGGTCGCCCGCCCGGTGTGCCGCACCACCGGCATCTGTCGAAGTCGCAGGTGAAGAAGCTCATCCCGAGCATCGCCGACGATGCGTTGGTCGGGGGCATCACCTATTACGACGCCCAGGTCGACGACGCGCGCTACGTGTCGACGCTCGTGCGCACCGCCTCGTTCTACGGCGCCCACGTGGCCAGCCGGGTGCGGGTCGAAGGCTTCATCAAGGTGGGAGAGCGTGTCGTCGGCGTGCAGGCACACGACCTGCAAACCGGTGAACGCTTCGAAGTGCGGGCCAAGCAGGTCGTCAACGCGACAGGGGTCTGGACTGACGACACCCAACGCATGGTCGGCGAACGCGGCACATTCAAGGTACGGGCGTCGAAGGGCATCCACCTGGTGGTTCCCCGTGACCGGTTCCAGTCGGCGATGGGGCTGCTGCTGCGCACCGAGAAGAGCGTGCTCTTCGTGATCCCGTGGGGTCGCCACTGGTTGATCGGCACGACCGACACCGACTGGCATCTCGACAAGGCGCATCCGGCCGCGACGACCGCCGACATCGACTACCTGCTCGAACACGTCAATGCGGTAATCAATGTTCCACTCACCCGCGAAGACGTCGAAGGGGTCTACGCGGGACTGCGGCCGTTGCTCGCCGGCGAGTCAGAGCAGACCTCCAAGCTGTCCCGCGAGCATCTCGTCGGCCACTCGGTTCCCGGCTTGGTCGTGATCGCCGGTGGCAAATGGACGACCTACCGGGTGATGGCGAAGGATGCGATCGACGCGGCTGCCGACGCACTCGACGGGCGCATTCCGCCCTCGACGACCCAGGACATCCCGCTGCTCGGCGCGGAGGGGTACCAGGCGGCTTGGAATAAGCGAGGCAAGATCGCCCGCGCGTTCGGTCTGCACACGGCCCGGGTTGAACACTTGCTGAACCGGTACGGGACCCTCACCGACGAGTTGCTCGACCTGATCAAGGCCGACCCGACCTTGGCGCATCCGTTGCCCGGAGCCGATGACTACATCGGCGCCGAGGTCGTCTACGCGGCAACCCATGAAGGGGCGCTGCATTTGGAAGACGTGCTCGCCCGGCGCACCAGGATCTCGATCGAAGCCTGGGACCGCGGGGTCTCGGCGGCGCCCGTCGCCGCACGCCTGTTGGCTGGCGTACTCGGGTGGGACGCCGAGCGTGAGGAACGCGAGGTGGCGTTCTATCTCAAGCGGGTTGCCGCCGAGCGCGCGTCGCAGGAGCAGCCAGACGATGAGTCGGCCGATCGGGTGCGACTCGAAGCGCCGGACATCGCCTCGACCGTGTAGCGAAGCCGAGAGACCTCGCGCACGGAGGACGTGCACGAAAGGGCCTGGCGCTAGCGCCAGGCCCTTTCGTGCGTGCGAGCGGCGCCGACCGATCGACCGACCGCAGCCACCGGCATCCGCCTCGAAACCCTTCGATAGAATGGAACTCCTTCCCACAACACTCAGGAGTCACAACCATGGTCGATGTTCGGCGGGTCAAACTCCCCGGCGTCGGTGTGCTTCACACCTTCGTGACTGACGACGGCGGCAAAGTTGGCGTCATTGCTCACCGATCGGGTCACAGCGACCTGATTACCTTCGCCGATGAAGAAGGCGGGCCCGACGCGGCCAAAGTGTCGCTTCGCCTGAGCGAAGACGAGGCGCGCACACTCGCCGAGCTGCTCGGCGGAACCCAAATCACCGAATCGCTCACCGCACTCGACCAGATTCCCGGTCTCTCGATCGACTGGTTCACCGTCGACTATGACGACCACATCGCCGGCCAGGCGCTCGGCAACCCCGCTGATCGCGGCATCGCCGGCCTGACCGTTGTCGCGGTTGTGCGCGGCGAATCGGCCAACCCCGCCCCGGCCGCAGACTTCAAGGTCTTTCCGGGCGACACTCTCGTCGTCGCCGGCTCGCCCGAGAAGGTGGCGAAGGCATTTGCGTTCTTCCGCACTGGTGAAGTGAAGGCGAAGGCCGTCGACTCTCCGCCCGGGGGGTAAGCGGATGGAACTTGGCCAAGACCTCCTCACCCTCGGCATCCTGCTGGTTGTTGCCTACGTTCTGGGGCGCCTCGGCAAGCTGATCGGGCTCCCGTCGATCCCGATCTACATGATCGTCGGTCTGCTCGCGAGCCCGCACTCCGGCTGGTTCCCGCTCAATTTTCACTCGGCCGACATCGAACTGATCGCGGTCTTCGGGCTGATTCTGCTGCTGTTCAGCCTCGGTCTTGAGTTCGACCAAGAGGAGTTCTTCGACAACGCCGGAAAGCTGCTGATCTCCGGCGGCTCCTATGTGCTCATCAACATGGGGATCGGCTTCGCCTTCGGCATGATGGTCGGTTGGGGCACCCGCGAGGCGCTCGTCATCGCCGGAATGACCGGAACCTCCTCAAGCGCCATCATCACCAAGCTGCTCATCGAGCTGCGCCGCCTGGCGAACAAAGAAACACCGATGATCCTCGGCGTGACGGTGGTCGGCGACATTTTCATCGCCATCTACCTGGCCATTGTCTCCGTCGTTCTGAGCGGCAAGACCGAGGTCTGGCCGATCGTGTTGCAGCTCGGCATCGCCTTCCTCTTCCTGATCGTGATGTTCTCGCTCGCCCGCTGGGGCGGCAAAGTCGTCTCCCGGCTCATCCGCACCAAAGATGACGAACTGTTCACCATCCTCTTCTTCGGTCTGGCTGTGCTGTTCGCCGGCATCGGCGAGATCATCGGTGTGACGGATGCGATCGGCGCGTTCCTCATCGGCGTCGTGCTCGGGGCAAGCACCTATCGGGCGAAGATCGAACGCGTCGCGGTACCACTGCGTGACGTCTTCGGCGCCTTCTTCTTCTTGAACTTCGGGCTCGCGCTGAACGTGGCCGAGTTCGGCTCGGTCATCTTCATCGTGCTTGCGGCGGTCGTGATGACCTTCGTGCTCAACATTGCCTCTGGAATGCTGCTCGCCCGGCTCAATCGAATGGGCGTCGTTGAAGGCATGAACGCGGCGGGCATCCTGGTCAATCGCGGTGAGTTCACCCTGATCCTGGCGACACTGTCGGTGGCGGCCGGCCTCGACCATCTCTTGCAGCCGTTCGCCGGCCTCTACGTGCTCACCATGGCAATTCTCGGGCCGCTCTTCGCCTCGCGTTCCGAACGTATCGGGGCGGCGCTGGTCGGTGGCAGAAAGAAGAGCGCCGGCTTGCCGCCGCCGCGCGACCGTATGCACGTCGAAGAGATTGCGCTGGTCGAGGCGGTCACAGCGAAACCGGGAGCCTCGGATCCCGAAGCCGATCTCGACATCGAAGCGGATACGGATGCAGATGACGACGCTGCCGGGAGTCAATCGATACCGACCGGCGACCCCATGATTGATTTCATCACCGAACACCGTCAGCCGCCGAAAAAGCGGCATGACGATCGCACAGAGGACTATTCGTGATTCAAATGATGCTGCGCCCCCGCTGGGTGGCAATGCTCGTGTTCGCCCTGGCCGTTGCCGCAGGGTTTGCTTTGCTCGGCCAATGGCAGCTCTCCCGGGCCATTGAGTCCGGCGTTGTGGTCGAACGCACCACTGAAAAGACGCTGCCGCTCGCTGACGTCGCTCAGCCCGATGGGCCGCCCTTCGACTCGGCGACCGGTCAGAAAGTGACGGTTGACGGTTTCTGGGTTCCCGGAGACGAGCAACTGATTGCCGACCGGTTGAACGGCGGAGAGAGCGGCTATTGGGTGGTCAGCCACTTCATCACGAGCGAGGGCGCCCACATCGCCGTCGCCCGCGGCTGGGCTCCCGACAAGAAGGCGGCAGAAGCAGCACGCGAGAATCTGCAGGTCGGGATCGCGGTCGAGGTCACGCTGAACGGTCGTTTCGTCGCGGCTGAGGCGCCCACCGTTCCGAAAGAGGGCCGAGACCCGCATGAGATGACCACGGTCGCCCCTGCCGCGCTGATCAATATCTGGACGGGCTACACCGACCAGCCGGTCTACTTCGGCTACATCGTCGACGCCGAAGCTGCGCCGGGCTTGGCCGTCATCGATTCCCCCGCTCCGATCGAAACCGCCGATCTGAACTGGCTCAACGTGTTCTACGCGCTCGAATGGGCAGTTTTTGCCGGGTTCGCGGTGTTCCTCTGGTTCCGTCTGGTGAAGGATGCCGTCGAACGGGAAGAGGAAGAGGCGGCGGAGGCCGCTGACGCGCCTCGGTGACCCGACCCATCCTGATTCGGGTCGTCGAACCGTGGCAAATGACCACTTTTTCGCACGAGGGAATGGTCGATTGACACGGTTCGGCGAACGGTCGAGGTGCATCGGGATCCTGGAGCCCGCGGTCGTGAGGCGACCGCGTCCGACGGGGCCGCCTGGCGGGGCTCACGCCCAGATTTAGCCACGTAGAATTGAGTCATGCCACTTGCACCTAAGCCCGCCGACATCCCCAGAATCCCCGGCGCGCTCCGGCTCTACAAGGTCGCTTCGATCATCACCGGTGTCTTTCTGCTGCTGCTCTGCGCCGAAATGATCGCCAAGTACGCGCTCGGCTACGAGCTTGAGCTCGGCGGCCCCAACGGTTTTCTCGCGATGGTTCCCCGCGACACCGTGACCGCGGTCAACCTGAGCACCGGCATTCTGATGGCACACGGCTGGTTCTACGTGCTCTACCTGTTCGCCGACTTCCGTCTTTGGAGCCTGATGCGCTGGCCGTTCTCGCGCTTCATTCTGATCGCCCTCGGCGGCGTCGTTCCCACACTTTCCTTCTTCGTCGAGGTGCGCGTTGCCCGCGAAGTGAAGGCATTCCTGGCTGCCCGTGAGGGCGCCGCAACCAACGAAACCGTGCAGGAGGCCCGCGCGTGAGCGTGACCGAACAAACCACCGCCCGCCCTGTGCTCGTCGTCGACTTCGGCGCGCAGTACGCGCAGCTGATCGCTCGACGCGTGCGTGAGGCATCCGTCTATTCGGAGATCGTGGCCCACTCGATCACCGCGGACGAGGTGAAGGCGAAGAACCCGATCGGCCTCGTGCTGTCGGGCGGACCCTCAAGCGTCTACGCAGAAGGTGCGCCGAGCTTCGACCCGGCGATCTTCGATCTCGGCATCCCAGTGCTCGGTATTTGCTACGGCTTCCAGGTGATGGCCACCGCTCTCGGCGGTGAGGTCTCCCAGACCGGCGCCCGCGAGTACGGCTCGACCCCGGTGACCGTGACGGATGGCGTCAACGCGTTGCTCGCCGGCCAGCCCGCCGAACAGACTGTGTGGATGAGCCACGGCGACTCCGTTTCGAAGGCGCCGGAGGGCTTCACGGTTCTCGCCTCGACCGAGTCGACCCCGGTTGCCGCGTTCGCCAACGACGAGCGCAAGCTCTACGGCGTGCAGTGGCACCCCGAGGTCAAGCACTCCGAGCACGGCCAGCACGTTCTCGAGAACTTCCTGCACCGCGCCGCAGGCATCCCCGCCGACTGGAACAGCGGAAACGTCATCGCCGAGCAGGTTGCCCGCATTCGCGAGCAGGTCGGCACCGGCAAGGTGCTGTGCGGTCTCTCCGGCGGAGTGGACTCCTCGGTCGCCGCCGCCATCGTGCACAAGGCCGTCGGCGACCAGCTCGTCTGCGTCTTCGTCGACCACGGTCTGCTGCGTGAGGGCGAGCGCGAGCAGGTTGAAATTGACTACGTCGCTTCGACCGGTGTGCGTCTGATCACGATCGACGCCCGCGAGCAGTTCATCAACGCCCTGGCCGGAGTCAGCGACCCCGAGACCAAGCGCAAGATCATCGGCCGCGAGTTCATTCGCTCGTTCGAGCAGGCGCAGGCCGACCTCATCGCCGAAGCGCGGGCCACCGACGGCGACCCGATCCGTTTTCTCGTGCAGGGCACCCTCTACCCGGATGTCGTCGAGTCCGGCGGCGGAAGCGGCACGGCGAACATCAAGAGCCACCACAACGTGGGCGGTCTGCCCGAAGACCTGCAGTTCGAGCTCGTCGAGCCGCTGCGTACCCTGTTCAAAGACGAGGTTCGCGCGATCGGCTCCGAGCTGGGTCTGCCCGACGTCATCGTTCAGCGTCAGCCGTTCCCCGGCCCCGGCCTCGGCATCCGCATCGTCGGTGAAGTAACGCAGGAGCGTCTCGACCTGCTGCGCAAGGCGGATGCGATCGCTCGCGCCGAGCTGACCGCGGCCGGTCTCGACCGCGAGATCTGGCAGTGCCCCGTCGTGTTGCTCGCCGACGTGCGCTCCGTCGGAGTGCAGGGCGACGGCCGCACCTACGGTCACCCGATCGTGCTGCGCCCGGTCTCGTCGGAAGACGCGATGACCGCTGACTGGACCCGCCTGCCGTACGACGTGCTGGCGAAGATCTCGAACCGCATCACGAATGAGGTCGACGGAGTCAACCGCGTGGTGCTCGACGTCACGTCGAAGCCGCCGGGGACCATCGAATGGGAGTAGGTGTGTTGCGGTGACGTCGTCATCCGCTCCTCAGCTCAAACAATGACGAAAAAGGCCGGGCCCCACCGGTTGCAGATCGGGTAACCATCTGCAGACAGGGGCCCGGCCTTTTTCGTCATAACTCGACACCCCGCGGATAATGACGTCACCGCACGTGGCGGTGTAGTGAGTTGCTCGTGGTCAGCGCATTCGCCGGTGGAGGGGCCCGGCCTTTCCTGTCATAACTCGACACCCCGCGAAACGCTCACTCACCGCCAACCGTGCAGGGAGGGAGGAGTGTGCAGTGACGTCGTCACCCGCTCCTCAGCTCAAACAATGACGAAAAAGGCCGGGCCCCACCGGCCCGCAGATCAGGAAACGATCTGCGGACAGGGGCCCGGCCTTTTTCGTCATAACTCGACACCCCGCGGGTAACGACGTCACCGCCTCTGGAGTGCAATGAATCGCTCTGGCGCCGCGTCTCGAAACCTCGCGAGCCAATCCTTGGACTGTGGTTGCGAGCGCAAGCCCGCCGCCGACGTGAGGTGCCCTGCGAAGAGGGGGCAGGCACACCGCAAACATACCGACGGTCTACGGTCAGCTGACGCGCGGCATCCTCTAACGTCAGAGGTGAGCTTCTCAGCTTCCGGACTGATTGGACCAAATCGTGACTACTCCCCGTGTGACTCTCATGACTGCCGACGCTGGCACCGTCGCCGTCGACGTGCTCGTCGTCGGCGCGCTTTCCGGCGCAGAAGGGGCGACCTATATCGGCGACCCGGCATATGCCTGGGTGAGTGATCTGTTCGAGACGTTCGATTTCACCGGCGCGGCCGACGCTCTCTTGCGTCTTCCCGCAATCGGGGCATCTGTCGGAAGCGTTGCAGTGATCGGACTCGGCTCAGCCGTCACCGTCGATGCTCTGCGCAACGCCGCAGGCTCGGCCGTGCGTCAGCTCGGCGGCGCCGCATCCGTCGCCATCGCGCTGCCTCTCGCAACCGAAACCGAAGTGCTCGCCGTCGTCGAAGGCGCCACCCTCGGTTCTTACTCCTTCACCACCTTCAAGGGCACGAGCAAGAAAACCCAGAAGGTGCCAACGTCTGACGTGACGGTTCTGACCGACGTCGCCGTCGACCAGGCAGCACTTGACCGCATCGGAGTACTCGGCGATGCGGTGCGCATGGTCAAGGACCTCGTGAACACGCCCGGCGCCCAGATCTTCCCGGCCTCGCTCGCACAGGTCGCGGTGGATGCCGCGGCGGGGCTTCCGGTCACGGTCGAGGTCTGGGATGAGACGAAGCTTGCCACGGAAGGCTGCGGTGGCATTCTCGGGGTCGGCCAGGGGTCGTCACGCAAACCGCGCTTGGTCAAGGTGAGTTACGCCCCGGCCGAGGCGACCACACACCTCGCGTTTGTCGGGAAGGGAATCACCTACGACACCGGCGGCTATTCGCTCAAGCCCTGGGACTCCATGCTCACGATGCACCACGACATGGCGGGTGCCGCCACGACGCTGGCCGTCACTCTCGCTGCGGCCCGCCTCAACCTGCCGGTGCGCCTGACCGCGTGGCTCTGCCTGGCCGAGAACCTGGTCTCGAGCACCGCGATCCGTCCGAACGACGTGCTGACGATGCGCAACGGCACCACCGTCGAGGTGATCAACACCGACGCCGAGGGGCGTCTGGTGATGGCGGATGGCCTCTCGCTGGCCAGCGAGGAGCACCCCGACGCCATCATCGACATTGCGACGCTGACGGGTGCCGCCATCGTCGCGCTCGGCCGCCGGACTGCCGGTGTAATGGGTGACGACGACCTCGTTGCCCAGGTCGTCTCGGCAGGCAAAACCACCGGCGAAGCGCACTGGCCGATGCCGTTGCCTTCCGAGCTGCGTCGTCTGCTCGATTCGAAGTTCGCCGACCTGGCCAACCTCAGCGCGGGATCGCGCGACGCCGGAATGCTGTTGGCCGGCATCTTCCTGCAGGAGTTCGTCGGCACGGATGCCGATGGCGGAGCAAAGATCCCGTGGGCTCACCTCGACATCGCCGGCACCGGCACCAACAACGGCACCGGCTACGGAATCGTCGGTGACGGAGGAACCGGAGCGTCGGTGCGCACCGTGCTGAAGCTCGTCGAGAACCTCGCCGCCGCGTAGGCTGCGTCGACACCGCACAGGGCCGCTCCTCACCAGGGAGCGGCCCTTCGTCGCCTGGCGCTGTCGTGGCGGCGGACGGATGCAAAAGGGCCGCTCCTCGGTGAGGAGCGGCCCTGTCGACGTGTTGCGAGTGTCGCTTAATTCTCGCGCAGGATTGCGAAGATGCGCAGCAGTTCGACGTAGAGCCAGACAACGGTGACCATGATGCCGAAGGCGGCGCTCCAACCGAACTTGCGGGGGGCTCGGTTGTTGACCCCGCGCTGGACGAAGTCAAAGTCGAGCACGAGCGAGTAGGCGGCCATCAGCACGGCGAGCAGACCGATGATCACGCCGAGCGGGATGCCGAGGATCTTGACGTCGCCGCCGAGGCCGAAGGCAGAATCCGAGTTGCCAAAGATCATTACGCCGACGTTGATCAGCGAGAAGACGAGGTAGCCGACCATCGCAATGAGGAACACCTTGGTGGCCTTCTTCGAGGCACGGACCTTGCCGCTCGCGAAGAGGGCGAGCGTGACGCCGACGACCGTGAGGGTGGCCAGCACAGCCTGCAAGACCAGGCCGCCGCCGAACTTGGCCTCGAACACGTACGAGATACCACCGACGAAGAGGCCCTCGGCTGCGGCGTAGCCCACGATCAGGCCGGGCGACGGCTCCTTCTTGAAGGTGTTGACCAGGCCGAGCACGAGTCCGACGATCGCGCCGAGGAACGGCAGGAACGGTAGGCCGGGGGTGAGCATCCAGCCGGCCACTGCAGCGACAACGAGAACAGCGAAGCAGAGCGCCGACTTGACGATGGTGTCTTCGTACGTCATCCGGTCGGTGTCCAGCGCGCCCGCCGACGGGGCGTTGTACATCTGCTGCAGTTCGTCGCCGGAGAGGACCGGGGTCGCTGTCTGGGCGCCCTGGGCGCTGAAGGCCGGGTTGCGCGAGAACGCGGGGTTGGAAGTTGCCATGGTGTCCGGGCTCACATTCAACTGGGGACGGGGACGCGCCGAATTCGACGCTGCTTCCAATCTATCTGAGAGAACGTTCAGGTTCGCTGAATGTCAGCCGAATGACCGTGCTGATCAGGACTGGCTGGCGGTGCGCCGAGCCGCTCGTTGCTCGTCGCGCCACCGGGCGAGCTGCCGGGCGAACCACGCCGACGCCACGCTCACCCCGGCGCAGAACAACAACGCGAACGCGGTTTGCGTGTACTCGTGCAAAGTGAACTTGGCCACGATGCTGGCGGCGATCGGCGCCAACACAGCCAGGTAGCTCACAGCGGGGCGATGCCGCACGAGCAGCCACGCGGCGAGGAGCGCGGCGAACGCCCCGACGAAATCAGGGCCGGCGACCGGAATGAGGCCAGCGATCATGCAGGGGAGCACGACGAGAAGCCGGCGCCACAGCGCCGCAGGCAGACACAGCCAGCCGATCATTTGCACTACGGGGCCGATCAACAGGAACCACAGACTGTACGTGCTGGTGAGGTTTGTGGCGGCAACACCGACAACGATCGCGGCCAAGCCGACGAGATAGCGCGGTTGGTAGCTGCCCCAGCGCAGGCGCAGGCTGCGGGTCGGCTCGCTCCAAAAATTCACAACATTGATTCTGGCAGGCCGCGACTAACCTTGTCGCATGACCAGGTCAGCATCACCGCATCCGATTGTCATCGGACACCGCGGCGCCTGCGGCTACCGTCCCGAACACACTCGCGCGGCCTACGAGCTGGCCTTCGCCCTCGGAGCCGATGCGATTGAACCCGACATCGTCTCCACCCGCGACGGGATTCTCGTGGTGCGCCACGAGAATGAGATCTCCGGCACGACGGATGTCGCGAGCCGGCCGGAGTTCGCCGACCGCCGCACCACGAAACACATCGATGGAGTCGCCCTGACGGGATGGTTCACCGAAGACTTCACGTGGGCAGAGCTCGAAACGTTGCGCGCCCGCGAGCGAATCCCGGCAATCCGCAAATCGAGCGCCAGCTTCGACGGCGCGTTTCCGATCATGCGGCTGCGCGATGTATTCGACCTGATCGACGACGCCTCGGTCGGCACGCCCCGGCAATTGAGCATGGTCGCCGAGATCAAGCACGCCACCTATTTCGAGTCGATCGGTCTGCCGCTCGACGAGTTGTTCGCGGCCGAGGTGAATGAGGCCGGCTGGAACGAGGGCGACGGGCGCCTCGTGATCGAGAGCTTCGAAAAGCATGTGCTCGATCAGGTCTACTCGCGCGGAATCTACGGAAAGCGGGTGTACCTCATCGAAGCATCTGGCGCACCCTTTGACGAGGTGTCCCAGCTGGGCAGCGCCGCAACTCCCTATGCCGACTCCCTCACGGCGGCCGGCCTCTATGAGCTCGCTGGGCACGTGGACGGGGTGAGCGTGAACAAGAAACTCATTCTCGAAAGGAATGCCGCCGGCGAGGTCTCCGGCACGTCGGACCTCATCGACAGCGCCCACGCGGCAGGACTCGAAATCTACTGTTGGACGCTGCGTCCGGAGAACAAGTTTCTTGCCCGCTCGTTTCGCACGGGAACGGTGAGCGCCGACTTCGGGGCCTGGCAGGCCGAGTTCGCGTTGATCATGGGCACCGGGATCGACGGCGTTTTCGCCGACCATCCCGATCTCGCCGTCGCCGTGCGCAACGCGCTCTGAGCATCCGCGGACACGCTCGGTTCTGACGGATGCCCTGCCCGGCAAGGTGTCAGGGGCAACATCTACAATTGGACCGACATGACGACACTCTCCAACCCCGA
Organism: Leifsonia sp. YAF41; assembly: GCF_052113185.1. Taxonomy (NCBI): domain Bacteria; kingdom Bacillati; phylum Actinomycetota; class Actinomycetes; order Micrococcales; family Microbacteriaceae; genus Leifsonia; species Leifsonia sp. YAF41. Next base: position 185,709 of record NZ_JBFRCS010000008.1, on the reverse strand, counting down.
TTCCACGCCCGCGAATCAGGCCTCCGCGGTACCCATCATTCTTGACGGCTACGGGCCCGGCCAGGGCGCGGCGTTCGGGGCCGGGCCGGGCGCCGGTCACGGCAACGGCCAGGGCTCCGGTCATGGCGCAGGGGAGTCGCGTCTGCTGAACGGGCTCAACCCACAACAGCGGATCGCCGTCGAATACCGCGGCCCCGCCCTGCTGATCATCGCCGGTGCCGGCTCCGGCAAGACCAGCGTGCTCACCCGTCGGGTCGCCAGCCTCATCGACAGCCGCGAAGCCTGGCCGAGCCAGATCCTCGCGATCACGTTCACCAACAAGGCCGCAGCCGAGATGCGTGAGCGCGTGCATGCGTTGCTCGGGCAGGGCGCCGATGGCATGTGGATCTCAACCTTCCACTCGTCCTGCGTGCGCATCCTGCGTCGCGAGGCAGAGAAGGCCGGCCTCACCACCAACTTCAGCATCTACGACTCGTCAGACACCAGGGTCACGCTCAAGCGCATCATCAAGAGCCTCGACGCCGACACTCTCGGCTTCACCCCGGCCAATGTGTCATCGAAGATCTCGAAGCTCAAGAACGAACTCGCCGACGTCGACTCGTACTCGCGCAACGCGAACATGAGTGACCCGCAAGAGGTCATGTTCGTGGAGATTTTCCGGCAGTACACCAAGCGATTGCGCGATGCGAGCGCGCTCGACTTCGACGACCTGATCGGCGAGACCGTCTACCTGTTCCGGGCGTTCCCGAAGGTCGCCGCGCTCTACCGGCGCCGATTCCGCCACATCCTGGTCGACGAATACCAGGACACCAACCACGCCCAGTACTCCCTCATCCGCGAGCTGACCCGTCCGGTCACCGCCGAGATCGCCGAAGAGATGGAAGCGCAGGGGCTGCACGTGCGCAACGTGCAGGATGCGACGGGCGCCATCCCGGGCGCCTCACTCACGGTCGTGGGCGACTCCGACCAGTCGATCTACGCCTTCCGCGGTGCGGACATCCGCAACATCAGCGAATTCGAACGTGACTTTCCGGGCGCCCAGGTGGTGCTGCTCGAGCAGAACTATCGGTCGACGCAGAACATTCTCTCGGCGGCCAACGCGGTGATCGGGCACAACTTCGATCGCAAAGACAAGAAACTGTGGAGCGCCGACGGGCCGGGCGAGAAGATCGTCGGCTACACCGCCTACTCCGGTCACGACGAGGCGCAGTTCGTCGCCGACGAGATCGAGGCGCTGCACAGTAGCGGTATGGCCTACCGGGACATGGCCGTGTTCTACCGCACCAATGCGCAGACCCGTGCGCTCGAAGAGATTCTGGTGCGGGCTGCGGTTCCGTACCGCGTGGTCGGCGGCACCAAGTTCTACGAGCGTGCCGAGATCAAAGACGCTCTGGCCTACTTGATCGCCGTCGCGAACCCGGCCGACGAGCTGGCCTTGCGCCGCATCCTGAACACCCCGAAGCGCGGTATCGGGCCGACGACCGAGACGGCGCTTCTCAGCTTCGCCGAGGCCAACGGCATCAGCTACCGGCAGGCGATGCGGGATGCCGCCGCGCTCGGCCTTGGCCCCAAGGTCACCGGGTCGATCCTGCAACTGGCCCGTCTGCTCGATGAGGCTGCCCTGAAGCTCGACCCGGAGAACCCGGCCGGTGTCGCCAACGTGGCCGAGATTCTGAGCTTCGTGCTTGAGGAGAGCGGGCTGCTCGCGGTGCTTCGCAACAGCCGCGACCCGCAAGATGAAGCGCGGGCCGAGAACATCGAAGAATTCGTTGCCCAGACCAAGGACTTCAATCGGGAGAACCCCGACGGCGGACTTGTCGACTTTTTGACCCAGGTGTCTTTGGTCGCCGCGGCCGATGACCTCGACGACGAGTCGGGCACCGTGTCGCTGATGACCCTGCACACCGCAAAGGGCCTCGAGTATGACGCCGTGTTCCTGACCGGTGTCGAAGAGGGGCTGCTACCGCACCAGATGTCGGCCGGCGAACCCGGGGGCCCGGCCGAAGAGCGACGCCTGTTCTACGTCGGAATCACCCGCGCGAAGAAGCGGCTGTACCTGTCGTTGGCCATGAGCCGCGCACAGTTCGGCGAGGTGAACGTGGCCATGCCGAGCCGGTACCTGCAGGAGATTCCCGTCGAGCTGATCGACTGGAAGCAGTCTCCGGGCATGGCTAACTCCCGCGGCGGCACCCAGCCGCGCGCCCTGAATGCCCGGCGCGACGGCTTCTCTGGCGGGTCGGGTGGCTACGGCGGCTCGGGATTCCGTGGAAGCAGCAGCGAGCGGGTTCCGGCCGGTTTGCCGCCGGCGCCGAAGCCGAAAACCGAATGGGCGAATCGGATCACGGCGCAGGTGCGCGACAACGGCGACCTCACTCTCGAAGCCGGCGATCGCATCCGTCACGTCGACTTCGGCGATGGCCGAGTGAACCAGGTGACCGGCGAGGGGACCAAGCGCATTGCTCACGTGCAGTTCGACACCTCTGGCGCGAAGAAACTGCTGATCAAGGTTGCGCCGATCGAAAAGATCTGATGGGCGCCGGGGCAGGCTCAGAAGCGGCGAACAGGCCGGAAGGCCTGTTCGACCGGATCAAGAATCTGCGTCGGCTCGACGTCGAGGTGGCAACCCGGGCAGCCCTGGCGACGGTGATTCCGCTGATCGTTTTGATCGCACTGGGCCGTATCGACTGGGCGCCCTACGCCACGTTCGGGGCGATGACCGCCCTGTACGGGCGGAGCGAGCCGTACCGGATCCGGCTGCGCACGGTGAGTGTCGCGGCGCTCGGTCTCCTGGTGAGCATGGCCCTCGGCGTGGCGATGGCCGCCTCCGGGGCAGCGCTGCCGCTGCTCGCAGCCGGGTTGGTTCTGGTCATCGTCGCTGGGCTGCTGCTGGCGGCGGCGGTCGGCCTGTTTCCGCCGACGCCGATCTTCTTCGTTTTCGCGTACACGGTCTGCTCGCAGGTGCCGACTCCGGTCGATGAAGTGGGCCCCCGGCTTCTCGTCGGAGTGATCGCCACCGCGTTTGCCTGGACGCTCACCATGTCGGGCTGGCTCATCCGTCGCGCCGCTGCCGATGCGCCGACCGGGCTCTTCAAAACTTTGCCCCGTCAGCCCCGGGTGCGCGGTGCGGCATTTCACGACTCGACGGTCTGGCTCGCCATCGTTCAGAATGTGGTCGGTGTGCTCGTGGCCGGCGGATTGGCGATCGCTGTCGGGATCGGCCATCCGTACTGGGCGGTCGTCAGCGTCGTCGCAGTGATACCACCGCCGGGTGCCGCGCATTCCACCTCACGCGCCATCCATCGAATCATCGGAACCGCCGGCGGAGTTCTCGTGACGGGCCTCATCCTGCTTCCGGGGCCGCCGGTCTGGGTGCTGGTGCTGGTCATCGCCCTCGGTCAGTTCGGTGCCGAGATCCTGATCGCCAAACACTACGGAGCCGCCCTCTTGTTCGTGACTCCGCTCGCGCTCACCGTTGCCCACCTGGCGACTCCGGTTGCGGTCCCGACACTGCTTGTCGATCGCCTGGTGGAGACTGCGCTCGGCGGCATCATCGCCATGGCGATTGTGCTGATCACTCGTGCCGTCGTGAACCGGCGCAACGCTCCCTCGCCCGTGGCCTGAGCGTCGTCCGCTCAGGCGCCGGCAAGTGTGTATTCCGGACTGACGGGCGGGGGCACGTCGCCGTGCCCGCATGCTTGTCTGCGTCAGGCCGGGAGCGTAGCGTTGATGTTCCCGGGGAACCGCCCTCACGAGGTGAAAGGCCGACCATGCCAAGCGATCCAGACAGCTTGTGGCCACGACTGCCGGATGCCGCGGAGCCGGTGGTCGACGACGAACGCCCGATCGATGATGTCGATGAGCCGCTCGATGAAGAAGAACCGGTCGCCGGAGAGGTCGAACCCGGCATCGATGCCGACGAGCGAATCGTCGTCGAAGAGGACGATTTCGAGCGCTGAGCACGGCCGCATTCAGTGCTCGTTCAGCCCGCCGAATTTACCCTCAAATTCGGCTGCCGCTAGAGCTAGCCGACCGGTTCGCACCGGGGTACCGTCTCGGTCATGAGCGACATGCGGGGCTGGAATGATGACGAACGGCGCGCTCGCGCACTCGCCGCCAGCAAGATCACGACCGAGGCAATTACGGTGATTACGAGCGAAGGGAGCACCGAGACGGAGACCGATGATTCTCTCCTCCCGCGCAGTGCCACCTGAGGCTCAGCCCCAGAACGAATCCGCGTCGAATCCGCGTTGAATCCGCGTCGAATTCACACTCCGCCGTAATAATCACTCCGCTGTTACGAGTTGACGCTTCGCTGTGACGAACGAGCAGAGCGCACCCGGCGAACCAGCAGCCAGACTGCTCGCCAGCCGAGGAGGAAGACGCCGAGTACGAGCGTCGTCACGATCGCGAAGCTCAGCTGAACACCCTGGCCGACGAGGGCGCGGAGCGCGAGTCCGCCAACGACCGTGCAGAGCCACACCACGAGCCCGGTCCAGACGATGGCACCGGGGCGGCGCCAGGCGCGCACGATCAGCCAGCCGATCGCGAGACCGCCGAGAAATGGCCACCAGGTGGTGAGCACACCGGCAAGGCCTTCGTTGTGGCTGGCGCGACCGATCAGCACGAAGAGGAGTACGAACGCGGCGTCGAGGGCGGCGGCCGAGACGACGGATGCTGACGAGAAACGCTGTGTTGCCATGCACCAAGCCTATGGGCAGCCGGCTACCCCAAGCCGAGAAGGTGATGCTCCGGGTCAAGTGTGGTCAACAGTTGTCCACAGATTTCGCTGAGTTGCGCTACCTGCCGTGCCGAGAGGGGGTCGAAGACCACTTCGCGCACTTCAGTGACATGTCCGGGGGCGCTGGCCACGATTTTCTCCCAACCGGCGTCGGTGAGTGCGGCGATCGAGGCCCGGCCGTCAACCGGAGAGGGGAAGCGGGTGAGATATCCGGCCGTTTCGAGCCGGCCGATCACATGCGACAGGCGTGACAGCGACGAGTTGGTGCGTGAGGCCAACTCGGTGAGAAGCAGCTGCTTGTCCGGGCTCTCCGAGATCATCGCCAGCACGTAGTACTCGAAGTGGCTGAGACCGGCGTCTCGCTTGAGCTCGGACTCGAGTCGGCTGGGCAGCAGCATCGTGACGGCGACCAAGCGCAGCCAGGCCAGACGTTCATCTTCCGAGAGCCAGCGGGGTTCAGTCATACGTCGATTCTAACATTTAACTTGACGCTTCAACTTAAGTGTTTTACGATTTAGTTGTCGCTTCAAGTAAATCGTGGGGGAGTGACGGCATCGTTCCAATAACTGAACTTCAGAAAGAGAAACCATGACTGACATCACCATCATCGGAACCGGCAACATGGCTCGCGGCATCGGCACGCGTGCTGTCGCTGCCGGTCGCACCCTCGAGATCCTCGGTCGGGACTCGGCTGCGGCGCAGGCGCTCGCCGCGGAGCTCGGCGCTTCCGTCGCATTCGGCAGCAGCGCGGATGCGACTCCTGCCGGGGCGCTTGTCGTGCTGGCTCTGCCGTTCGATGCGGCACAAGAGGTTGTGGCCGCGTATGGTGAGGCGCTTTCCGGCAAGGTGCTGATCGATATCACGAACCCCGTCGACTTCACGACGTTTGACTCCCTCGTCGTCGCCCCCGGAACATCCGCTGCCGAGGAGATCGCCGCGCTTGCCGCGCCGGGTGCATCCGTGGTCAAGGCCTTCAACACCGCATTTGCCGGAACGCTGGTCTCCGGCTCGGTTGCCGACGCGCCACTCGACATCTTCATCGCGGGAGACGACGCCGAGGCCAAAGTTGCGGTCGCATCCTTCGTCGCCGATGCCGGCCTGCGCCCCATCGACGTGGGGCCGTTGCGTCGCTCACGGGAACTGGAAGGGTTCCAGTTCGTCATCATGACCCTGCAGGCCAACCCCGAGTTCGACACGTTCAACTGGAACACCGGCCTCAAGGTGCTTGTCTAGTCGCCCTGAGTCTCCCCTTGACATGCCCGTCACCGCGAATGCGGAGGCGGGCGTTTCATTTCACGTTCTGGCGCCGACGCACGCGGAATCAGGCGGCTTGAGCGAGGTAGAGTTGAGAGCGGCCAGTATGTCTTGACGTCGAGCTAATTTCGCGCCAACAACTGTGCCTGTGACCCCCTCACCATGCACGAACGCTAGTTGCGGATTGGAAGAGCAGCGTGGATCTTTACGAATACCAGGCCAGAGACCTGTTTGAAGAGTATGGAGTCCCGGTCCTTCCGGGAATCATCGCGGACACTCCGGAGGAGGTGCGCGCAGCCGCCGAGAAGCTCGGTGGTGTTGTGGTCGTCAAGGCCCAGGTCAAGGTCGGTGGCCGCGGTAAGGCCGGTGGCGTCAAGGTCGCCAAGACTCCGGATGACGCAGAGGCCGCTGGCCGCGCCATCCTCGGACTCGACATCAAGGGTCACACCGTCAACCGCGTGATGGTCGCCGGTGGCGCCCGCATCGCGCAGGAGTTCTACTTCTCGGTGCTGCTCGACCGCTCGAACCGCTCCTACCTCTCGCTTGCCAGCTACGAAGGCGGCGTTGAGATCGAGGTGCTCGCGGTTGAGAAGCCGGAGGCGCTCGCCTACACGTCGATCGACCCGAACGCTGGAATCGACCTCGACTTGGCTCGTGAGATCGCGGTTGCCGCGAAGTTCCCGGCCGAGCTCGTCGAGAAGGTTGCACCGGTTTTCGTGCAGCTCTACAACGTTTTCAAGGGTGAGGACGCGACGCTCGTCGAGGTCAACCCTCTCGTTCTCACCGAAGAGGGCGACATCATCGCCCTCGACGGCAAGGTCACCCTGGATGAGAACGCCGGTTTCCGTCACCCTCGTCACGCCGCTCTCGAAGACGCTGCTGCAGCAGACCCGCTCGAGGCGAAGGCCAAGGAGAACGACCTCAACTACGTCAAGCTCGACGGTGAGGTCGGTGTCATCGGCAACGGTGCAGGACTGGTCATGTCGACGCTGGACGTCGTCGCGTACGCCGGTGAAAACCACGGCGGCGTGAAGCCGGCCAACTTCCTCGACATCGGTGGCGGAGCATCCGCTGAGGTCATGGCCGCCGGTCTCGACGTCATCCTTGGCGACCCGCAGGTCAAGAGCGTGTTCGTCAACGTCTTCGGTGGCATCACCGCCTGCGACGCCGTCGCCAAGGGCATCGTCGGCGCGCTCGCCGAGCTCGGTTCCGCGGCGAACAAGCCGCTCGTTGTGCGCCTCGACGGCAACAACGTCGAAGAGGGCCGTCGCATCCTCGCCGAGGCGAACCACCCGCTTGTCACTCTGGCCGCCACCATGGACGAGGGCGCCGACAAGGCCGCCGAACTCGCCCACGCCGCGAAGTAAGGGAATTTCGAGAATGTCAATCTTCCTCAACAAGGACTCCAAGGTCATCGTGCAGGGCATCACCGGCGGTGAGGGCACCAAGCACACCGCCCTCATGCTGAAGGCCGGCACGCAGGTCGTCGGTGGCGTCAACGCCCGCAAGGCCGGCACCAGTGTCGTGCACGGCGACGTGGAACTGCCCGTTTACGGAACCGTCGCTGAGGCGATGGAGAAGTCCGGCGCGGATGTCTCCATCGCGTTCGTTCCGCCGGCTTTCACCAAAGACGCCGTGATCGAGGCCATCGACGCCGAGATCCCGCTGCTCGTCATCATCACTGAGGGCGTTCCGGTGCAGGACTCGGCTGAGTTCTGGGCCTACAACAAGGCCAAGGGCAACAAGACCCGCATCATCGGCCCGAACTGCCCCGGCATCATCACCCCCGGTGAGTCGCTCGTCGGCATCACCCCGGCGACCATCACCGGCAAGGGCCCGATCGGCCTCGTCTCGAAGTCGGGCACCCTGACCTACCAGATGATGTACGAACTGCGCGACCTCGGATTCTCGACCGCGATCGGTATCGGTGGCGACCCCATCATCGGCACCACGCACATCGACGCCCTCGAAGCCTTCGAGAACGACCCGGAGACCCTCGCGATCGTCATGATCGGTGAAATCGGCGGCGACGCTGAAGAGAAGGCCGCCGACTACATCAAGGCTCACGTCACCAAGCCGGTCGTCGGCTACGTGGCCGGCTTCACTGCACCCGAAGGAAAGACCATGGGCCACGCCGGCGCCATCGTCTCCGACGGAGCCGGAACCGCACAGGGCAAGAAGGAGGCCCTCGAGGCCGCCGGAGTCAAGGTCGGCAAGACGCCGAGCGAGACCGCGACCCTGCTGCGCGAGGTTCTCGCCGCACTGTAAGTCACGAATTCTCTGAATGCTCGAAGGGCCCGCCGGTTTCGGCGGGCCCTTCGTGCGTACCTCGATTCTCGTGACAGAACCACCGTGCGGAGTGATACTGGGGGCTATGCAAGAAATCTTTCAAATCGGCCTCATCGTTTGGGTGGTCGTCGGCGTGATTGTCGGCGCCACGGCCCTCATCGCCCTCGCCCGGGCGCCATACCGCAAGTAACCGCGCAGACGACGTTGCCGCCGGCTCCTGTGAAGAAGTCCGGCGTAGCGTTCTGCGCGGCAGTCAGGCCTGGTCAGCCTCGGTGACCTCGGTGTACAGGGCGCCCTGCGCCGCTCCGGAGCCGGACTTGCCGCCCCCGCGCCCACGAAGCACAAAGGCGATTCCCACGGCAACGACCGCCCCGGCGACCGGCCCCGCCGCATACACCCAGTAACTACTGAAGTCGCCCGAGGCGAGATCGGGCCCGAATGTGCGGGCCGGGTTCATCGAGGTGCCGGAGATGGGACTGCCCCAGAGCCCGGCGAGGGCGATGTAGGCCCCGACCCCGAACGCCCCGAACAGTCCGACATTCTGAGCCCCGGACGCGGTGCCGAGAATCACGCTGACCAGGCCGAGGGTGAGCAAGGCCTCCATCCAGAACGCCGCCCAATCCGAGTAGTTCGACGCCGGATAGTTCGAACCGTATTTCGAAGACACCCCGATGACGGCGGTGAGCAGGAGGCTCGCGAGGGTCGCCCCGATCAGCTGCACGATGATGTAGCCGGGCACGCGCCGCCACGGAAAGTCTCCCCGCAACGCGAACGCAATGCTCACTGCCGGATTCAGGTGCGCTCCGGAGACCTTGCCCATGAACAGGATGACGCCGAGCACCATGAGGCCCGGCGCCACGACCGCGGCGGTGCGCGAGATCGTGCCCGGGAACGCCTGGCTCATCATGCCGCCTCCCGCCGCGACGATCACGAGCAAAAAGGTGCCGTAGAGCTCGGAGAACAGTCTCCGCCATTCCTGGCGGGGATCCTTGAAATTCTCGATGCGCAGAAGCACGCTTGCCGGAATTGAGACGGCAGTCTCGGTTTTCTCTGCCATGAGGTATCTCCTCGCCTCGGTGCCTCTGGGCGCTGGGTGACGAGATTGCGGTGGCAATTCGTCTCGCTCGGTGCAGACGCTACTCCGCTGTGATCGGCTGCGCACCCACTTGCAGGGCGTGAGGTGCGGCCTCGTCGACCGCTGCCGGGCATCCGCGCCCTGACGAAAATGTCAGAAGATCATCGCTCCCGGCGGGGGAGTCGGATGGCGGGTGCGTGACGGGTAGGCTCAAAAGCCGATGAATCGCACAACTACCGCCCTGCTCGCCGCACTCGAGGCCCTCATCGTCGTCGCTATCGGCGTCGGGATCGCGCTCGTTCCGCTGACCGTGCTCTGGGCAACCCATTTCGAGCTGGCGGTCGACTGGAGCGTGTTCTGGGACGCGGCCGCCTCCGTGTGGCTGCTCGGCAACGGCGTCGATCTCACCGTGCAGCTTCCGGCCGCCATGGTCGGCGCTCTGGCTCTTCCCGGCGCCGAGGTTCCGTTCGTGTTGAGCATCGCGCTGCTGGGGTTCGCCGTGCTGGCCGTCGCCCTCGGCGTGCGCACCGGCATCCGCGCCAGCGAAACCCCGCACCCGATAATCGGCGTTCTTGCGGCGATCGCCAGCTACGGCGTCTTCACGACCCTGATCGCCGTCTCGTCGGGCAACGGCGCGGTGACCGCGTCGCTGCCCCAGGCGATCGTGTTCCCGACCCTGATTTACGCTGCCGGCGTGGTGGTCGGCGTGCTCGGAGTGTTCGGGCGCGGGGTGCACACGACGGATGCGACATCGCGATCGGCGAAGGAAGCCGCGACGCCGCCTCGGCTGGGTCGCCTCACCGGCCTGGCCCGTGCCATCCGTGAACGTTTTCTCGATCTGCCGGGCACGGCCCGCCTCGCGATCGCTGAGTCTCTGCGTGGAGGCGCGGCGGCCTTCGTCGCGGTCGTCGGGGTGGCGGCACTCGCTGTGGCGGTGCTCATCCTGGCGAACTTCGCGACGATCATCGGTCTCTACGAAACGGTGCAGGCCGGCGTTGTCGGCGGAATCACCCTGACCGTGGCGCAGCTCGCGATGTTGCCGAACCTGGTCATTTGGGCGGCGGCCTGGCTGATTGGTCCGGGATTCGCGGTCGGCGTCGGTACGGGTGTCTCCCCGGTCGGCACCTCGCTCGGCGCTGTTCCAGGATTGCCGATCTTCGGCGCCCTGCCGCAGAGTGCGCCGGCCGGTGGTTTTCTGTGGCTGCTGGTTCCGGTGCTGATCGGTTTCTTCACCGCATTGCTGATCCGGCGCCGCTCCGACAAGGCCGGTCGGCCGGTACCCACCCTGACCGGGCAGCTTTCTTCCGGCGGCGGCATCGGCGTTGTCGCCGGAGTGCTGTTCGGCCTGGCCTCGTGGGCGGCAGCGGGCGCGATGGGGCCGGGGCGTCTCGTCGAGGTCGGGCCGAATCCGCTGCTGGTCGGCGTTGTCGCCGCAGTCGAAATCGGGATCGCCGCCTGCCTTGGAATGCTCGCCGGAAGTCGCGGCGCGGCATCCGTGTCGAGCGCGGCATCCGTTTCGAGTGGCGCCTCAACCTCAAGCGTCTCTGCGAACCCCAAGTAACTCGCCGAGCTTGAGACTTCCGGTCGAGTTGCCCTGTTCTGCCCGGCAAGCTCGACCGCAACACTCAAACTCGGCGCAGGGGGCGGGGCGGGACGGGGATGCTGTCAGTGCGAGCCGGATGCCCACGGCAGGAGCACGAGCGGGTAACGGTAAGCTCAGAGGGTGCTGTCACTGGTCGTGCTTATCTCTGGCGGAGGGTCGAACCTGCGCGCACTGCTCGAAGCGTCGGAAGACGCTGAATTCCCCGCGCGGGTCGTCGCCATTGGCGCCGATCGCGACGCCGACGGCCTAGCCCTCGGCGAGGAATTCGGTATTCCCACCTTCACGGTGCCCTTCAGCTCGCACGCGAGCCGTGACGCCTGGGGCGATGAACTCCTCGCCCAGATCCAGCAGTGGCAACCCGACCTCGTCGTGCTCAGCGGGCTCATGCGCCTGCTTCCCGCGCGCGTGGTCGAAGCGCTCTCACCACACCTGATTAACACGCACCCGGCGTACCTTCCCGAATTTCCCGGCGCTCACGGCGTGCGTGACGCCCTTGCCGCCGGCGTCACCCAGACCGGTGCCAGCCTGATTGTTGTCGACAACGGTGTCGATGCCGGACCGATCATCGCGCAGGAACGGGTGCCGGTGTTGCCGGGCGACACCGAGGCATCCCTGCACGAACGCATCAAACCTGTCGAACGCCGTCTGCTTGTGCAGGCAGTTCTCGATATCGCCAATGGACACGTCGATCTCAAGGAGCTTTCCCACGCATGAGCGGTCACACTAACGCGCAGAGCCTTTACCGCGACCGGGACCAGGTGCCCGTCACGCGCGCCCTCATCTCCGTCAGCGACAAGACCGGCCTGATCGAGCTGGCCGACGTGCTCGCCGCCGCCGGCGTCGAAATCGTCTCCACCGGATCGACCGCCGCCACGATCCGTGCGGCCGGCCACGCGGTGACGGATGTCTCAGCGGTCACCGGATTCCCCGAATCCCTCGACGGACGCGTGAAGACGTTGCACCCGTCAGTGCACGCCGGCATCCTGGCCGACCTGCGCCTCGAAGACCACGAGAACCAGCTGCAGGACCTCGGCATCGCCGCGTTCCAGCTCGTCGTCGTGAACCTCTACCCGTTCGTCGAGACCGTTGAGTCGGGTGCAGCCCCGTCCGACGTGATCGAGCAGATCGATATCGGCGGACCGGCCCTCGTGCGCGCCTCCGCCAAGAACCACGCCAACGTCGCGATCGTCGTCGATCCCGAGAACTACGACGAGGTCATCGCCGCCGTGCAGGCCGGTGGCACCACCCTGCGCCTCCGCCAGAAGCTGGCCTCGCTCGCCTTCGAGCACACCGCCGGCTACGACCTCAGCGTCTCCGCCTGGTTTACCGAGAACGTGTACGACCAGTGGGCCGATGACGACGAGACGCTCGCTGGCGAGATCCTCGAGCAGTTCGACACTCTGCTCGAGAGCGCCGCTACCGCGTTCGACACCGAAGCGGCCTTCCCCGACACGCTCGTGATCGAAACCGAGCGCGGCAGCGTGCTCCGGTACGGCGAGAACTCGCACCAGGCAGCAGCGCTCTACCTCGGCGAAGGCGGAGCGGGCATCGCCCAGGCCACCGTGCTGCACGGCAAAGAGATGTCATACAACAACTACGTCGACGCTGATGCGGCCGTGCGCGCCGCCTTCGACTTCGACGAGCCGGCCGTGGCCATCATCAAGCACGCGAACCCCTGTGGCATCGCCGTCGCGAGCTCGAAAGCCACCGACGCGATCGCATCCGCTCACCGCCGCGCCCACGACTGCGACCCGGTGTCGGCATTCGGCGGTGTGATCGCGGCCAACCGCATCGTCACCCTCGGCATGGCCGAGACGGTCAGCCAGATCTTCACCGAGGTTCTCGTCGCGCCCGGCTTCGAACCGGCAGCGTTCGAACTGCTGAGCGCGAAGAAGAACATCCGACTGCTCGAGTTGCCGGAGGGCTACCGTCGCTCCTCGATGGAGCTGCGCCAGATCTCCGGCGGCCTGCTGGTGCAGGAAGCCGACGCGTTCGACGACTTCGACTCGTCGACCTGGACGCTGGCGGCCGGTGAGGAAGCCGACGCGGCGACCCGCGCCGACCTCGAATTCGCCTGGAAGGCCTGCCGTTCGGTGAAGTCGAACGCCATTCTGTTGGCGCGTGGCGGGGCATCCGTCGGTGTGGGAATGGGCCAGGTGAACCGGGTCGATTCCTGCCAGCTCGCGGTCACCCGCGCCGGTGACCGTGCGGCCGGGTCGGTTGCGGCCTCCGACGCCTTCTTCCCCTTCGCCGACGGCCTGCAGGTGCTTCTCGACGCGGGCATCACCGCGGTCGTGCAGCCCGGCGGATCGGTGCGCGACGATGAGGTCATCGCCGCGGCAACCGCAGCCGGCGTCACAATGTATTTCACCGGAGAACGTCACTTCTTCCACTAGCAATCACCAGTCATAGCGGCGGGCCGGCGCACTCTCAGACGAGGGCGCCGGCCCGTTCTGCATGGGTCGGCTGCGGCTCTGGCCAGTACGGCGTAACATCCAGCGCGTTTGAGGCAAGCCCTGTCACGATAGGGAGATGCTCACCTCTCTTCCCGTTCTCGACCTGTCCCGCCTCGATGCCGGACCGGCCGAAGCCGACGCGTTTCGCGCGGACCTTCGACGCGTCACGCACGACGTGGGGTTCTTCTACCTCGTGGGCCACGGCATCGACCAGGGACTGACCGACGACCTCCTGGCGGTCTCACGACGCTTCTTCGAGCTTCCGGCGGAGCAGAAACTCGCCATCGAGAACGTAAAAAGCCCCCAGTTCCGCGGCTACACGCGCGTGGGCGGGGAGCTCACTCACGGCGACATCGACTGGCGCGAGCAGATTGACATCGGCGTCGAGCGCGACGTCGTCGAACCGGGCCCCGGGGTGGCCGAATACTGGCGGCTCGAAGGACCGAACCTCTGGCCGGAGGCTCTGCCCGAACTGCGCGAGGTGGCGCTGCGCTGGAACGACGAGCTGAACGCGCTCGCGCTGCGCCTGCTGCGGGCGTGGGCGCTTTCGCTCGGGGCTGCAGAGGATGTCTTCGACGACGCGTTCGCGACGCATCCGTTCTCGTTGACCAAGATCGTGCGCTATCCGGGGGAGTCGAACCCGGAATCGAAGCAGGGCGTCGGAGCTCACCGCGACGGCGGAGTGCTGACTCTGCTACTCGTCGAACCGGGCAAGGGCGGCCTGCAGGTGGAACATGACGGCGACTGGATCGACGCGCCGTCGGTGCCCGGTGCGTTCGTGGTCAACATCGGGGAGATGCTCGAGCTGGCCACTCACGGCTACCTCAAGGCGACCCTGCACCGGGTGATCTCGCCGCGGATCGGCGACGACCGAATCTCGATCCCGTTCTTCTTCAACCCGGCACTCGACGCCATCATGCCGCGCCTCGACCTGCCGCCGGAACTCGAAGCTGAGACGCGCGGGTTGTCGGTCGACCCGACGAACAGCCCGATTCTTGAAACCTACGGTGACAATGCGCTGCGCTACCGCCTGCGCGCGCACCCGAACGTGGTCGAGGCGCATCACAGCGACCTGCTGCCCTAACCCGCGCATCTCGGTGGTCGAGCTGTCGAGCGATGTACTGAGCTCGTCGAAGTGACCACGTTTCGCCGATTTCGAGACGTGGCCAGGAGATCTCGACAGGCTCGATCACCGGTTGCCAGAAATAAATGCTTGCGCCTGAAGCTTTCCTTGCCATATTCTGAAAGGCTGCCTGAACGGGGCGGCCCAAGACGATGATGCGCCCAGGAGGCAGACATGACAAAGACAGCCCGGCTTACGCTCGCAACGGTTGCGAACAGCGGCGCTGAATTTGGCGCCTCCCTCCGAGTGACTGCTCGCTATCCGTCGGAACCGATCGCCGCGTAGCGAGAACCGGCGGAGCAACTCCGCCGTTGCATTCCCGCACACGCCCACACTCTGCCTGTCCGCCCGGGGGCCCGACGCATGGCAGATCTCCACGCATGACCGGCTCGGCTTCTGAGCCGCGGCATCCCGGAAATCGATTGGATCCGGGTGGCAACGGCAGCATGCCGAACCACACCCGCACCTCAGACGTCGGTGGCCGCGCCACCCCATTTTCATCACCACATCAGGAATCAACGTGACCACACTCACCTCGCCCGAACATCCGCCTCAACCCGTCGAGCCCATCGCACCGGCCCGACTCAACACCTTCCGCACGCTGATGCGGCTCTACCCCTATGCCCGATCCGCGATGCCGCGGTTGTACCTCGGGACGGTGGCGGCACTGCTCGCGGGACTCGTCGCGCTGGCGATCCCGCAGGTTCTCGCCTGGCTCGTCGACGGACCGCTCTCCGACGGTGACACAAGCCAAATCTGGCCGGCCGTCGGAATCGTGCTCGGCCTCGGCATCCTCGAGGCGATTTTGATCGGGCTGCGGCGCTGGTTCGTGCTGAACCCCGGCACGCACGTTGAGGCGGCCATGCGCAACGGGCTCTACACCCGGCTGCAGGACCTGCCCGTGACCTTCCACGACCGGTGGCCGAGCGGCCAGCTGCTCTCCCGTGCGGTGAGCGACCTCAACCTGATTCGCCGCTGGCTCTCGTTCGGCACGGTGCTGTTGGTGGTCAACACCATCACCATCATCATCGGATTCGGGATCCTGATCTCCATCAACTGGGTGCTCGGACTCATCTTCCTGGTCTGCTCCATCCCGATCTGGATCTACGGTTACGTCTTCGAAGACAAGTACTCGGTGATCGCCCGCCGCAGCCAGGATCAAGCCGGCGACCTCGCGACCGCCGTCGAGGAGTCGGTGCACGGCATCCGGGTGCTGAAGGCCTTCGGTCGCGGCAGTTTCGCGCTGAAGAACTTCTCGTCGCAGGCGGAAAGCCTGCGCGGCACCGAAATCGAGAAGGCTCGCGCGATCGCCGGAATCTGGCTGTGGCTGCTGCTCGTTCCCGACGTCGCGTTCGCGCTCTGCCTGGTGGTCGGCGTCTGGCTGGCCAGCCTCGGCCAGTTGAGTCTCGGCGAGCTGGTCGCCTTCTTCGCCACGGCGACGGTGCTGCGTTTTCCAGTGGAGTCGATCGGATTCCTCTTGTCGATGACCTTCGACACCCGCACGGCCACCGACCGGTTCTTCGACATTCTCGACGCGCCGAACACGATCACCGACCCGGAGAACCCGGTGACGATCAGTGAGCCGCGCGGCCGCCTCGCCTTCGAGAACGTGCACTTCCGCTACCACGATTCACCGGCGGACGTGCCCGACCTGCTGAACGGGGTCGACCTGGTGCTCGAGCCGGGGGAGACGATGGCCTTGGTCGGGCTGACCGGTTCGGGCAAGTCGACTCTCACCGCATTGACGACGCGTCTCTACGACGTGACGGATGGCGCGGTGACCCTCGACGGCGTCGACGTGCGCCAGCTCAGTCGTGAAGAGCTGCGCCGACACCTGGCGATGGCGTTCGAGGATGCGACGCTGTTCTCGGCATCCGTGCGCGACAACGTGCTGCTCGGTCGTGAGGAGTTCGCCGGGCGAAGCGCCGAAGCCGACGCCGTGCTGGAGGAAGCGTTGCGCATCGCGCAGGCCGGGTTCGTGCATGACCTGCCCGACGGCGTCGACACCAAGGTCGGCGAAGAGGGGATGAGCCTCTCCGGCGGTCAACGCCAGCGCCTCGCCTTGGCACGGGCGGTGGCCGCGTCCCCGGCCGTGCTCGTTCTTGACGACCCCCTGTCGGCGCTCGACGTCGACACCGAAGCTCTGGTCGAAGCTGCGCTGCGTGATGTGCTGGCCTCGACGACTGCTCTGGTCGTCGCGCACCGGCCATCGACGGTCACGCTCGCCGACCGGGTTGCGCTGCTGCAAGACGGCAGAATCACCGCGGTGGGGCGGCACTCCGAGCTGCTCGTGAGCAATGAGCACTACAAGTTCGTCATCTCCAGTCTGGAAGACGAAGAACGCAGAGAGAGCGCCCGAGAGGAGGGAACGCGATGAGTGTCACCGGAGTAGAAGGCGAAGAACGCAACGACTTCACCAAGGCGGAGAGTGCCCAGATTCGAGAGCGCTCGCTGCGGCTGCTCGGTTCGCTGCTGCACCCCGAGCGCTGGCGGGTCACCCTCGCCCTCGTCGTCGTGGTCGTGTCGACCGCAGCCCAGGTGGCCGGTCCGGCGCTGATCGCGTATGGCCTCAACACCGGGCTGCCAGCGTTGATGAACAACGACTGGATGCCGCTGGCCGCTGCCGGTGTCGTCTACCTGTTCACGGGCGTGATCGGCGCCGTGCTGATCGCCTGGTACACGGTCATGTCGGCGCGCATCAGCCAGGCCGTGCTGATTGACCTGCGCAAGCGCGTCTTCTTGCACACCCAGAAGCTGAGCCTGGAGTTTCACGAGTCGTACACCTCCGGACGGATCATCTCGCGGCAGACGAGCGACCTCGACGCCATCAGGGAACTGCTGGATTCGGGTATCAACCAGCTGCTGCAGGGCGTGCTGTACATGGTCTTCATCGCGATCTCGCTGATCATCCTCGACCCGACGAGTGGGCTGGTACTGTTCGGCGCGCTCATCCCGCTGGCCGTGCTGACCCGCTGGTTCCAGGTGCGGTCACAGACCCAGTTCCGGCAGAGCCGGGTGGCCTCGGCGCGCCTGATCGTGCATTTCGTCGAGACTATGACGGGGATCAGGGCGGTCAAGGCGTTCCGCAAGGAGAAGCGCAACGAGCAGGAGTTCGGCGATCTCGTCGAGGACTACCGGGCGGTGAACAGCCGAGTGATTCAGCTGTTCGGAATCTTCGACCCGGGACTCGTGCTGATCGGCAACGTGACGGTTGCCGCTGTGCTGCTGGTCGGCGGTTTCCGGGTGGCCGACGGTCAATTGGCCATCGGTACGCTGCTGGCCGCACTGCTCTATGCACGTCGGTTCTTCGACCCGATGGAGGAGATGGCGATGTTCTACAACTCCTACCAGTCGGCTGCCGCCGCCCTCGAGAAGATTTCGGGCGTGCTCGAGGAGCGCCCCGGCGTGCCGGACCCTCTGCGCCCGGTCGACCTGTGGGAGGCGAAGGGCGAGGTGCGTTTTCGCAATGTGCAGTTCGCCTACAAGACCGATCGGGTCATCCTGCCGCACTTCGATCTCGACGTGCCGGCCGGGCAGACCATCGCCCTGGTCGGCTCGACGGGGGCCGGAAAATCAACCTTGGCCAAGCTGATCTCGCGGTTCTACGACCCGACCGACGGCCGGGTTGAGCTCGATGGTGTCGACCTGCGCGATCTGCATCCGAAAGATCTGCGCCGCGCCATCGTCATGGTGACGCAGGAGGCCTACCTGTTCAGCGGGTCGGTCGCCGACAACATCGCCATCGGCAAACCGGATGCGACATTCGACGAGATCGCTGCGGCCGCCCAGGCCGTCGGTGCTCACGATTTCATCGTCGGGCTGCCGAACGGCTACGACACCGACGTGAACAAGCGCGGGGGCCGGGTGTCAGCCGGTCAACGGCAGCTGATCTCGTTCGCGCGGGCGTTCCTGGCCAACCCGGCCGTGCTCATCCTGGATGAGGCGACGTCGTCGCTCGACATTCCAAGCGAACGTCTGGTGCAGGAGGGTCTGCAGACGCTGCTCGCCGATCGCACCGCGGTCATCATCGCGCACCGTCTGTCGACCGTGGCGATTGCCGACCGCGTGCTCGTGATGGAGCACGGGATCATCGTCGAAGACGGGTCACCCGAGTCGCTGATCGCCGGCACCGGCCGGTTCGCTCAACTGCACGCGGCTTGGCGGGACTCGCTGGTGTAGTCCCGGACGGAGGTCACCCATTCGACGGAGATTCTTGTGAATGAGGCCGAAATCGCCCAATTGCTGGGCGATTTCGGCACAATCTCCGTCGAATGGGCCTGGATAATGTAGTGACCTCCCACCGAGGAAATTCAGGTCGTGCCTTCAGGGGATTGTGAGCGTAGACAGATGTCCGCAGCAACAGATCACACCGAAACGTTAGTGAAGGCCTCCTGGCTGCCGCTGATCGTGGTTGTTCTCACCCAGATCCAAGCGTCGTTCGCGGTCAACGCGCTCACCGTCTCGATGCAGGGAATCACCACCGAGCTGAATACGCCCGCGACCAGCGTGGGAACGGCGATCACCGCGGGCACCTTCGCGATGGCCGCGTTCATCTTGTTGGGCGCGAAGGTCGGCGCGAAGTTCGGTTCGCGCCGGGTCTTCCAGATCGCCGTGGTCATTCACGGTGCCGCGATGGCCGCCGTCGCGCTCAGCGCCACCCCCGCCATGCTGTTCATCGCGCAAGCGGCATCCGGTGCGGTCATCGCGCTGATCGCCCCCGCGCTGGTCGTCTTCATCGCCGCCAACTTCCACGGACAGCAGCAGGCCAAGGCCATCGGCTACCTGGCCGCCGCCATCCCGGGAGCCGGAGTTCTCGCCTTGCTGATCGCCGGTACGTTCGCCTCCACCATCGGCTGGCGCTACTCCTTCGCGCTCATCGTTGTTCTCGCCGTGATCAACCTGCTGCTCAGCTTCAGGCTCAAGCCGGTGGCCCCGCAGAAAGACGTGAAAATCGACTGGACCGGCGCCCTCATCGCCGCGGCATCAGTCATCCTGCTCAGCTTCGGGTTCAGCGGGCTGAACAGCTGGGGCGTTGTACTCGCGACCGAGGATGCGCCGTTCACTATCCTGGGAATCTCACCGGCACCGATCCTGATCGTTCTCGGAATCATCGGCGGCCAGGTCTTCTTCACCTGGCTGCGCCGCCGCAAGGCTCAGGGCAACCCGCAGATCTTCGACCTCGACGTGCTGCGCACCAGCTCGGAGAAGGCCACCACAATCTGCATGGCGGCGATGTTGTTCGTCGGCACCGCGGCTAACTTCTTGATCCCGCTGTACATCCAGATCGTGCAGGGCCGGTCAAGCTTTCAGACGTCGATCGCGGTCATCCCGTACACCCTCTCCATTTTCGTGGCCAGCACCATCGTCGCCACCTTGTACAAGCGCTTCCCTCCGCGTCAGATCGCCCGCGTCGGCTTCGTCGTCGTGGCACTCGGCCTGATCCTGCTCGCCTTCACCATTCGCAACGAGTGGGAACAGGTGTTTGTCATCCTCGGCCTGATCACCCTCGGCCTCGGTCAGGGCGCGATCGTCGCCCTGGTCTTCAACACGCTGCTCTCGGCCGCGCCCAAGACGCTCGCCGGTGACGTCGGAGCCTGGCGCGGTCTCGTGCACAACATCTCGGGAAGTGTCGGCATCGCACTGGCCAGCGTGTTCGCCGTCGGTGTGCTGAGCGCGATGGTGCTGAGCGGTGTCGCCGGCAACGCTACCCTGACCGACGATCTGAAGGGTCAGGTCGACCTGAACAGCATCAACTTCGTCACCAACGACCACCTCGAGGACGTGCTGAGTACGACGAACGCGACTCCGGAGCAGGTGGATGCGGCGGTGGCGCTCAACGAGGAAGCCCGACTGCGTGCCCTCAAGATCTCGCTGCTCGCGCTGGCATCGATCGCAGTCCTGGCGATCATTCCCGCCGGACGGATGCCGAACTACCGGCCCGGCGACCTCCCGGCCGAACTCTCGTCTGGTCACCCGGCCAGCGAGGAAGAACTCGAGGAAGCCGACCACGTGGATGACCTCGATGCGACCGGTCACCACCCCTTTCCCACGCCCTCCGGCAACCACGCAGCCGGCAACCACGCAGCCTAAGGAACATTGATATGCCCTCCAGCGACTACAAACTCATTCCCGCCACGTTCTCCGCGACTCCGTCGCTGGTCGCTGCGCAGGCGGTCACGGTGACCGCTGTCGCCGAAGCCGGCGACTCGGGCGTTCCCGGTGCGATCGGGTTTCTGATCGGCACGACCGGCGCCGTTCCTGCCGCGCTCGGCATCGACCGTGATGCCCTCACCCGTGCCGGCTTCGACGGAAAAGCCGGCCAGTCGCTGGTGATTCCGCAGGCCTCAGGCCCCGAGCTGGTCGCCGTCGGCGCCGGCGACGCCGCCGACCAGTCCGAGGCCGTGCTGCGCGATGCCGCGGCGGTCTTCACCCGCGCCGCACGCCGGGCGGAGAACCTCGCACTGGTCATCGGCGGCGAGTTCGCGATTGCGCCGAACACTCTCGGTCGTCTGGTCGCCGAAGGAGCGTTGCTCGCGCGCTACCGGTATACCGAACTCAAGTCCACAAGCAAGCACGTGGCGTTGTCGACGCTTCAGATTGTGGTTGCCGCTGACCAGATCGACGACGTCACCGCCGGAATCCGCACCGGGCAGATTCTGGCGCAGGCCGCGAACCTGGCCCGCGATCTGGCGAACACCCCGCCCGGGCATCTCACCGCCACCGACCTCGGCGACGTTGCCGTCGCTCTCGGCGCCGAGCACGGCCTCACCGTTGAGGTCTGTGACAAGAAGCAGGTCACCGAGCTCGGCCTCGGCGGACTGCTCGGCGTGAATGCCGGCAGCGTCGAAGAGCCTCGCATGATCAAGATCAGCTACACGCCGCGCACCAGCGAAGCCACGGCCGCGCCCGCCCAGCTCACCCTGGTCGGCAAGGGGATCATGTACGACTCGGGCGGAATCAGCCTCAAGCCGTCGGACCCCATGCACCTTGCCATGAAGATGGACATGGCCGGCGCCGGCGCCGTTCTGGCCACCATGACCGCGCTGCAGGACCTCGACTGCCCGACCGCTGTCACTGCTTTCCTGATGTGCACCGACAACATGCCGTCTGGCTCGGCCATGAAACTGGGCGATGTGCTCACCATTCGCGGCGGAACAACCGTCGAGGTCAAAAACACGGATGCCGAGGGTCGCCTCGTGCTCGCCGACGCCCTGGTTCTCGCCGGCGAAGAGTCGCCGGACGCCATCGTCGACATCGCCACGCTCACTGGGGCCGCCATGATGGCGCTCGGCCTGCGCACGGCCGCGGTGCTCGGCAACAACCAGGCGTTGATCGATCAGGCCGGCGCCGCTGCCCTCGCCACCGACGAGTCGATCTGGCAGCTTCCGCTCGAACGCCGCTACCGCGACCAGCTGAACTCGGATGTCGCGGACATGTCGAACATGGGCGGCAAGTTCGCCGGTGCGACGCTCGCCGCACTGTTCCTGGCCGACTTCGTCGGGGACATCCCCTGGGCGCACCTCGATATCGCGGGGACCATGCAGGTCGACGCCGACGATGTCTGGCGTTCGAAGGGAGCGACAGGGTTCGGAACCCGTTTGCTGATCGATTTGGCCCTGAACTTCACCCCGGTGAAGTAACACCGATGTCAACAACGACACGGAACGATGCGACCTCGACGAGCCCAGAGGTACCCGCGAACCCAGCGGCGCTCCTGATTGCTCCGCATGCACCCGCGAATCCGGTGACCTCGGCCCTGCTGAACGCCGGGCCGTTCAGGTTCGGCTTCGTCGCGACTCTCGGTGTGCTTCTGGCCCTCGTCTTGGGTTCGGCGATCAGCTCGGTCAGTTACGCGTTGACCCTGATCTTCTTTGCCTTGTTCATCAGCCTGGGGCTCTACCCGCTGGTGCTGAAGCTGGAGAGTTGGAGGCTGTCACGGGGCCAGGCGGTGTTAGCGGTGGTGTTCACCTTCCTGGTGATTGTGTCGCTGCTGCTCTGGATCATCATCCCCATCCTCACCGAGCAGGCCGGCGAGCTGATGAAGACCCTTCCGAGCGGACTCGACCAGATTGCGAATCAGAGCTGGTTTATCGAGGTCAACGAGTTTCTGGGCGGGGCGCTGACCCCCTTGCTCGATTCCCTGCAGAACGCTGCAGCCGACCCGGCGGTCTGGTTGGCCGTCAGCGGGGGAGCGCTTCGCGTCGGTGCGAACATCCTGAACGGCACCGTCGGCGTGATCTTCGTCGTCGTGCTCACCATCTACTTCGTGGCTTCGCTGGAGAACATGAAGAGCGCGTTGTACACGCTGGTGCCGAAGTCGCGCCGGGCCGGTTTCGCCGAGATCGCCGAGCAGATCTTCGAGTCAGTCGGCAAGTACCTCAGTGGAATGTTCATTCTGGCGGTACTGAATTCGCTGTTCACCTTCGTACTGCTGACGGCGCTCGGGGTGAGCTACGCGCCGATCCTCGCCGCGTTGGCGCTGCCGATCACCCTGATACCGCTCGTCGGAAGTGTGATCAGCACGGCGATCATCGTCACCGTCACTCTCTTCACATCACCGACCACGGCGCTGATCGCGCTGATCGCCCTGGTCCTCTACATGCAGCTCGAGGCATACGTGCTCACGCCGAAGATCGTCGGCAAGGCCATCAGCATCCCCGCGTCGCTTGTGTTGATCGGCGCGCTGATCGGTGGAACGCTCCTCGGCCTGCTCGGCGCCCTGGTCGCGTGTCCGTTCATGGCTTCGGTGCTGCTGATCATCAAGAAGGTCATCGCTCCGATGCAGGAAGCGCGCTGATCGGGGCCTCGTGATGTGGTCTAACCTCGGCGAGCTCACCGCGTTGGCTCTCGGGATCGCGATCAGTCCGATGCCGGTGCTGGGCGTCATCCTGATGTTGCTGGCTCCGCGCGGGATCCACGCCGGGGCCGGCTTCGCGATCGGCTGGATCGCGGGCGTCGGACTCGCCGCAGTGCGCTGATCGTGCTCGGGGTGCTGAGTCTCTAGCGGTCCCGGCCGGGCGCCCACTCCGCCGCTGCCAGTGTGATGCGGTAACCGGCGACACCGGACGAGGGCGTCAGCGGGGTTCCCTCATCACGGTAGTGGGCAAGCGCGCGCTCCTCATGGCCGGTCGGCGGATGTCCACCCGACCTGATCACCCGCCACCAGGGGACATCCGCCCCGTAGCGGGCCATGATCTGGCCGACCAGTCGGGCACCACGCGAACCGAGCACGGCGGCGACGCCGCCATAGGTCATCACCCGACCGGGCGGGATGTCTTCGACGAGTTCAAGCACTCGTGCCACGAAGGAGGTGTCGGGTGGCGGCATCGTCACGTCGACGACCGAATTAGAGTTCGAGGGCACCGATCGTCTCGCCGTACTGGGTCTGGCCGACGTCGGTGAAGCCGATGCGGTGGAAGAATGCTTCAGGCCCGTCATCGCCGGCTTCCCAGATCGCGGTGATGCGGTCGAAGCCCCGCTTGCGCGCTTCTTCGGCGAGGGCGTGCGCGGCGAACTTGCCGACACCCTTGCCCTGAGCGTCAGCGTCGACGTTGATACGCCAGATGCACGCGCGGAACTCTTCTTGCTCGCCGTCGGGATCGAAGTTGCCGTGAATGAAACCGACGACTTTGTCGCCCTGCAGCACCACGCGCTGCCAGGCCGTCGCCGGATTAATGGTGGATGCGGCGACCGAATACGAAACCGGCGCAATGAATTGTTCCTGGCCGGGCTTCAGGCTCAGGCTGTTCGCCGCAACGATGTTACGTGCGGAAAGTTCTTCCAGTCTCAGCTCAGTCATGAGAATAGGCTAACGCGCGCCCGCTTGAGTGGGTAGTCAGAATCGGTGCCGACCCTGGCAAGGACCTGGGAACGTAAACCCTCGGCCAGCGCTCGACCGTCATCCCTCCCAGACTCTCCCTGTATCTTGATATCAAGACAAGTTCGCCGTCCGCAACGCCAAGGAGCAGCCATACGATGCCCAAGATCATCTACACCTACACCGACGAGGCGCCGATGCTGGCGACTCACTCGTTCTTTCCCGTCATCAGCGCGTTCGCGGGCAGTGCGGGTGTCGAGATCGAAACGCGAGACATCTCACTCGCCGGCCGCATCATCGCTGCATTCCCCGAAAACCTGAACGACGAACAACGCCTCGGTGACGCGCTCGCCGAGTTGGGGGCCCTCGCCACCACTCCCGAGGCGAACATCATCAAGCTGCCGAACGTCTCGGCGTCGCTGCCGCAGCTGAAGGCCGCCATCGCGGAACTGCAGGCGAAAGGCTATGACCTGCCGGACCACCCCGACGACCCGCAGACGGACGCCGAGAAGGATGTCCGCACTCGCTATGACAAGCTCAAGGGCTCCGCGGTCAACCCGGTTCTCCGCGAAGGCAACTCCGACCGCCGCGCGCCCCACTCGGTCAAGGAGTACGCACGCAAGTACCCGCACCGCATGGGTGCCTGGACCGCCGACTCGAAGACCAACGTCGCCACCATGGGTCACGACGACTTCTTCTCGAACGAGAAGTCGGTCATCATTGACGCCGACGACGTGCTGCGCATTGAGCATGTGAACGCAGCCGGCGAGGTCACCACACTGCACCCCGGCGTGAAGGTTCTGCCGGGTGAGGTCATCGACGGGACCTTCCTCAACGTCGCGAAGCTGCACGAGTTCCTCGCCCAGGCGATCGCACGTGCGAAGGACGAGGACGTGCTGTTCTCGGTTCACCTCAAGGCCACGATGATGAAGATCTCCGACCCGATCATCTTCGGCCACGTGGTGCGAGCATTCTTCCCCGCCGTGTTCGCGAAGTACGGCGCAACGCTCGAGGCCGCCGGTCTCAGCCCCAACAACGGTCTGGGCGGCATCCTCGACGGGCTCGGCGCACTGGAGAACGGCGCGGAAATCCGCGCCGCATTCGACCAGGGCCTGAAAGACGGCCCGCGCCTGGCGATGGTCAACTCCGACAAGGGCATCACCAACCTGCATGTGCCGAGCGACGTGATCGTCGATGCCTCGATGCCGGCCATGATCCGAAGCTCCGGCCACATGTGGGGCGCCGACGGCAGCGAGCACGACACCATCGCGGTTATCCCCGACTCCAGCTACGCCGGCATTTACCAGGCCGTGATCGACGATTGCCGTGCCCATGGCGCCTACGACCCGACCACGATGGGCACCGTCCCGAACGTCGGCCTGATGGCCCAGAAGGCCGAGGAATACGGCTCGCACGACAAGACGTTCGAGATTGCCGAGGCGGGCACCGTGCGCGTCGTCAACTCGGCGGGCGAAGCCCTGATCGAGCACCAGGTGCAGGCCGGAGACATCTGGCGCGCCTGCCAGACCAAGGATGTCGCGATTCGCGACTGGGTGAAGCTCGCGGTCAACCGCGCCCGCGCGACCGGAACCCTGACCGTGTTCTGGCTTGACGAGCACCGCGCGCACGACGCGAACCTCATTGCGAAGGTCAACCAGTACCTGCCCGAGTACGACACCGATGGCCTCGACATCCGGGTGCTCGCACCCGCCGAGGCGACCACGCTGTCGGTCGAGCGGATTCGCCGCGGCGAGGACACCATCTCGGTGACCGGCAACGTGCTGCGCGACTACAACACCGACCTGTTCCCGATCCTCGAACTCGGCACGAGCGCCAAGATGTTGTCGGTCGTTCCGCTGCTGAACGGCGGCGGTCTGTTCGAAACGGGCGCCGGCGGTTCGGCCCCGAAGCACGTGCAACAGCTAGTGGAGGAGAACTACCTCCGCTGGGACAGCCTCGGCGAGTTCCTCGCGCTGGCCGCGAGCTTCGAGCACTTCGCCGACGTGAACGACAACGCCAAGGCCCGCGTGCTCGGTGTGACCCTCGACCGCGCCACCGGCACGTTCCTGCTTGAGAACAAGTCGCCGGGCCGGGCGCTCGGCACCATCGACAACCGCGGTTCGCACTACTTCCTCACCCGGTACTGGGCCGAGGAACTCGCGAAGCAGACGGAAGACGCCGATCTCGCCGCCGCGTTCGCGCCGCTGGCCGCGACGCTGCGCGAGAATGAGCAGAAGATCGTCGACGAGCTGATCGCGGTGCAGGGTTCGCCCGTGGACATCGGCGGCTACTACAAGGTCGATGAGGCCAAGACCGACGCGATCATGCGCCCGTCGACCACGTTCGCCGAGGCTCTCCGCTCGCTGTAACGCACCACCGGAACGCACACGAAGGGCCTCGATCGAATCGATCGGGGCCCTTTGTGATTCCCGGCGGAAGGCGAGCCTGCCCTTGCTGGCGAGCCGACCCGCGTGAGAGAAGAATGACGGAATGGGATCCGTCATCGTTCTCCTGCGCCGATATCCATTCGTCACTGCAACGCTCGTGGTCGGGCTGGTCGGTGTGCTGCTCTGGATGCTCGGGGCGACCTCCGGGGTGCAGTGGCTGTTCAGCGGCTACGCCCTGGTGATCGCACTCATCCAGTTCGTCGGAATGCTCAAGAACCTCCGACGGGGGAGCTGGGGAATCGACATCCTGGCGATCATGGCCATCGTCGCGACGGTGCTCGTCGGGGAGTACGTAGCCAGCATCCTGATCGTGCTCATGCTCACCGGCGGCGAAGCGCTGGAGGATTTCGCGGCGAACCGCGCGCAGCGCGAGCTGAACGCGCTCTTGACGCGTGCGCCGCAGATCGCGCACCGACTCTCCGACGACGGCTCCGCGGGAGCGGACATCCCGGCGACGGCGGTTGCAATCGGCGACCTGCTGCTCGTGCGTCCCGCAGAGATCGTGCCCGTCGACGGGGTGCTCGTCTCGCTCAACGCCTCATTCGACGAGTCGTCGCTGACCGGGGAGAGCATCCCGGTG
Organism: Leifsonia sp. YAF41; assembly: GCF_052113185.1. NCBI lineage: Bacteria > Bacillati > Actinomycetota > Actinomycetes > Micrococcales > Microbacteriaceae > Leifsonia > Leifsonia sp. YAF41. The sequence goes on along the minus strand of NZ_JBFRCS010000008.1, from coordinate 158,327 downwards.
GAGCGTCACCAGGGTGACACGGTGCTGAGTGGTTCCATCAACGGTTCAGGGGCGGCAACCATCCGCGCGTCGGCCACCGCAGCGAACAGCCAATACCAGCGCATCGTCGCCCTGGTCGAGGAAGCCTCGCGCAGCAAAGCCCCCGTCGTGCGGCTCGCCGATCGCTATGCCGTGCCCTTCACCATCGTGTCGCTGCTGATCGCGGGAAGCGCCTGGCTGGTCAGCGGCGACCCGGTGCGATTCGCCGAAGTTCTCGTGCTGGCCACGCCGTGCCCGCTGCTGATCGCCGCCCCGGTTGCATTCCTCGGCGGAATGAGCAGAGCGGCTCGCAACGGCATCATCGTCAAGGGCGGCGGAGTGCTCGAGACGCTCGCGCGGGCGCGCACCGTCGTCTTCGACAAGACGGGAACCCTGACCACCGGGCGGCCGACGATCTCCCGGGTGCGTGCCGAGGCGCCATTCACCGAATCCGAGGTGCTCGGTCTTGCCGCGTCGGCCGAGCAGTACTCGTCGCACGTGCTGGCGGCCTCAGTGATCGCAGCCGCCGACGCGGCAGAGATCGAGCTCACCGTGGCCGACACCGCCAATGAAGTAGCCACGTTCGGCGTTCTCGCGCACTTCGGCGACCGCGAAGTCGCCGTGGGCAAATTGTCGTTCATCGAGACTCGCGCCCCGGAAGCGCGGGCGGCCAGACTCGTCGGCGGTGAACTTGCCATCTACGTCTCCATCGACGGTCGATTCGCCGGCAGCATCATCGCCAGCGACCCCGTTCGGGCCAACGCCAAACAGACAATTGCAGAGTTGAGCGAGCTCGGAGCGCGAGAAACACTGATGCTGACCGGCGACGCCCAGGCGACGGCAGATCACATCGCAGAAGAGGTCGGCATCACCCGGGTGCATGCCGATTGTCTGCCCGGGGACAAGGTCGCTCTCGTGCGCGCTCTTCGTGAGCGCCCCGTCATCATGGTCGGCGATGGCGTGAATGATGCCCCCGTGCTCGCGACGGCCGATGTGGGCATCGCGATGGGCGCAAAAGGGGCGACAGCGGCGAGCGAGTCGGCGGACGTCGTCATTCTCGTCGACGACATCTCGCGCGCAGCGCGTGCCGTTGCGATTGGTCAGAACACCGTGCGGATCGCGCTGCAGAGCATCTGGCTCGGGATCGCGCTCAGCGTTGGGCTCATGATCATTGCCGCGTTCGGAGTGATCCCGGCAACGGTGGGCGCTCTTCTGCAAGAGATCGTCGATCTGGCCACCATCCTGAATGCCCTGCGCGCCATCGGTGGGCGCCGGGACGCGAAGGTCGCTGCGGCGCACACCGGCACCCAGTCGATTCCCGCCCATGTCGTGATTGACTGAACTCCGCATCGCGCGGGCCGGGAGCCGGCGCGCGGGTCGTGCCCAACGCGCGCCGCGGCATCCGACCCGCGTAGCGATTCGGGACCGCCAGGATCACGAATTGGTAAAGAAACCTAAAAAAGTCGCCGCAAAACCTTGCGCATAATTAGTTCGTAAGATTTACTAACAAACATGACAGCAATGGGTGCTCAGCGGATCAGCGACGACCGCGCCCTTCGCACGACCGCGAAGGTGCTGCCAGAGCATGCCCGCGGACACAACCGTTCGCTCGTCTTGCAGACGCTCTATCGCTCGGGCTCACAGAGCCGCGCCGACCTCGCCCGCGAGACGGGCCTCACCCGCGTGACGATCTCCGATTTGATCAGCGAACTGATGGGGGAGAGCCTCGTCATCGAACTCGGTCAGCGTGAAGAAGCGCGTCCGGGCAAACCCGCGACGATCGTTGACATTGACCGCGCCGCCTTTCAGATCGTCTCCCTCGATCTGTCCGGCCACACACTCCTGCGCGGCGGGGTGCTCAGCCTGGACGGCGACGTGCTGGCGAGCTCCGAACTCGAACTCGTCGGAGCGCGGGGTGAGGATGCCTTCGCCAAGGTCGCCGAATTGCTTGCCCGGGTCATCGCTCAGGCGACCGCGCCCATCCTCGGCGTCGGCATCGGCTCGCCCGGCATCGTCGACCGGGCCGGCGTCGTGCGTAACGCCCCCAATCTCGGCTGGCGCGACCTGCCGCTGCAGCAGCGCCTGCAGGAATCAACCGGCCTGACCGTGCTCGTGTCGAACGATGCGAATGCCGCGGTTCTGGCCGAGCACAGCTTCGGCGGCGCCGAGCGAGACCTGCTTCTGATCAAGGTTGACCACGGGGTCGGTGCCGGACTGTTGATCGGCGGTCGCGCGGTCTTCGGCGAAGGCTTTGCCGCCGGTGAGATCGGCCATGTCGTGGTCGGCACCGACGAGGGCCCGCTCTGCGCCTGCGGCAGGACCGGGTGTCTGGAAGCCTGGCTCTCCGCCCCGCGCCTGACCGCCGCTGTCGCAGCCGCCCGGGCCGCCTCCGCCACACCGGCCGACGCCGAACTGGCAACCCACCACATTCTTGCGGAAGCGGGGCGACGCCTCGGCATCGTTCTCGCTCCCGTCGTCGGTGCGCTCAATCTCTTGGAGATTGTTTTGAGCGGACCGGCCGATCTTCTTGACGGGCCGCTGTCCGCGGCCACCGTCGAGACGCTCCGGAATCGAACGATGGCTGATATCACTGGCGATCTCACGCTCCGGATGACCTCGCAAGGGCAGGACATCGTTCTGCGCGGCGCGGCCGCCATGGTCTTGTCCGGCCAACTCGGGGTTTCGTAAGCACAGCGTTCACCCCAGCACTAAGCGATGTGGCACCCGCGCACATCGGCAATCCAAGAAAGGAACTTCTCATGAAGAGAAAGCTCGCATCTCTCGCCGCCCTGGCGACTGTATCCGCTCTCGTACTTGCAGGCTGCTCCTCCAACGCCGGAGCCGGCGATGGCGCCAGCACCGACGGCGCGGGAAAGACCATCACCCTGTGGCTCGCCGGCGGGGACACCCCCGACGAACTGCGCGACTACTTGAAGACCGAGTTCAACAAGGAAACCGGCGCCACGCTGAACATCCAGCAGCAGGACTGGGGAGACCTCGTCACCAAGCTGACGACGTCGCTTCCCGACGCCAACAACACGCCGGATGTGACGGAGATGGGCAACACCCAGTCGCCGACCTTCACCAACGTCGGTGCCTTCCTCGACATCTCAGACATGTATGACGAGCTCGGTGGCGACAAGCTGCTGCAGTCGTTCGTCGACGCCGGCAAGGTCGGCGACAAGAACTACACGCTGCCGTACTACTTCGGCTCCCGCGCCGTGTTCACCCGTTCGGATGTCTGGGCAGCGGCCGGAGTCGCTCAGCCCACCACGCTCGATGAGTTCAACGCCGGTGTCGCAGCGGTCACCGCAGCCAACCCACTGAACATCCCGGGCTTCTCCGGCTTCTACCTGGGCGGCCAGGACTGGCGCAACGGCATCTCCTGGATCTTCGCCAACGGTGGCGAGCTCGCCACGGTGAAGGACGGCACCTGGACCTCGACGCTCGCGTCGGAGAACACCCAGAAGGGCCTCGCCCAGCTGCAGGAGCTGTACAAGACCGCATCCAACGCGCCGAACGACGCGAAGGACAGCAACCAGTACATCTACCTCAACGACAGCGATGAGATCAAGGATGCCGACGGCAACGTCACGTCGAGCACCTCGCTCTCCGCGGCAACGATCATGGCGCCGACCTGGGCCCACTGGTCGATCGGAACCCTCGGCACCGACGCTGACGGCAAGGCGACCCGCACCTGGGACGACACCAAGAACGCCATCTTCGCCCTGCCGGGCAACGACGGCAAGCCGGCCCCGGTCTTCGCCGGCGGCTCGAACATCGGTATCTCGGCCACGAGCAAGAACCCCGAACTGRCCAAGACCCTCATGAAGATCATCTTCTCCGAGGACTACCAGAACATGCTCGGCAAGAACGGCCTCGGCCCGGCAAACAGCGACTACACCGCCTCACTCGGCGATGACCAGTTCGCGAAGGCACTTATCGAGTCCGCCTCGAACTCGAAGCTGACCCCGGCCGCTCCCGGCTGGGCCACGGTTGAGGGCTCGCTCGTGATGGAGGAGTTCTTCAGCAAGATCAAGGACTCGACCGACCTCAAGGCACTCGCCACCGAGTACGACGAGAAGCTCACGCCCATGCTGAACGGCAAGTAACAAGCACACTGCATCAACCATCTCGGTGGTTGAGGAGGCCGCCCGCGGCCGTCAGGGGCTCGGATCTCGACAGGCTCGATCACCGAGCACCTTCCTCAACCACCGATGTTGCCCACTGAAAGGAGGCTCAGCGTGACAACGCAGAACCTCGTGTTGGACCGGGCCGACCCGCCCCGCGCCGACAAACGCAGAAAGCGGCAGATCGCCCCGTACCTGCTGATCGTCCCCGCCGTCGGCATCCTGATTCTGGCGCTGGGTTACCCGCTGGTCTGGCAGTTCGTGACGTCGATGCAGAAGTTCGGGCTTGCCCAGCAGTTCGGTCAACCGCCGGAGTTCGTCTGGTTCGCCAACTACGTCACGCTCTTCACCGACCCGTACATGTGGACAGTCGTCGCGCGATCGATCGCCTTCTGCCTGATCACCGCCGGGGTCACCATGGTCGTCGGCACGCTGATGGCCCTGCTGATGAACGCCGTGAACACCGGCGTTCGCATCACGATCCAGATCTCGATGCTGCTCGCTTGGGCGATGCCCGTCGTCGCGGCGATGACGGTCTGGAACTGGCTCATCGACTGGCGTCGGGGCGTACTCAACAACGTGCTCGTGTCGATGGGATTCGAGCAATTCCGAAACCACAACTGGCTGGCCGACCCGCTCTCCTTCTTCTTCATCGCGATGATCATCGTGGTCTGGATGAGCGTGCCGTTCGTCGCCTTCTCAATTTTCGCCGGACTCACCCAGGTCTCGACCGAGGTGCTCGAGGCCGCCCAGATGGACGGCGCGACGCCCTCCCAGCGGCTCTGGTACATCATCGTGCCGATCATCAAGCCCGTGCTCGCCATCATCATGTTGCTGCAGATCATTTGGGATCTGCGGGTGTTCACCCAGATCCGGCTGCTGCAGGATGCCGGCTCCATCGCTTCAGAGACCAACCTGCTCGGCACCTACATCTACCAGCTCGGCGTCGGATCGAGCGACTTCGCGATGGCCAGCGCCGTGTCGATCTTCGTGCTCATTCTGACCGTCGCACTCAGCTGGTTCTACGTGCGCAGCATGCTCAAGGAGGACGAGTCATGACCTCGACAGTGAACCCGACGCCCACCATTCCCGGTTCGCCCGGCGCCGTCGCCGGGCGTCCGACGGTGACCGATCTGACAACTTCGACCACCCGCACCGGCACGACCCGCAGCGGCAGTCGCCGGTTCAAGCCCGGCAAGGTCGCGCTCGGCGTCATCGGCGTCGTCGTCTCCGTGATCTGGGTCTTCCCGGTCTACTGGATGCTCAATTCGTCGCTGCTTCCGAACGTCGTGTTGCAGAAGACCACGCCCAGCTGGCTGCCGTTCGGCGGCTCGTTCGACAACTTCATCGCCGTGTTCGAAGGCGGAACCTTCCTCCCGGCACTCGGGATGTCGACCGCGATCGCGTTCATCACCGTGACGTTCTGTCTGCTTTTCGCGTTCTTCGGCGCGTTGGCGATCAGCCGGTTCCGGTTCCGCGGACGCAAAACGTTCGTGCTGGCGGTGCTGCTGATCCAGATGCTGCCCGCCGAAGGCCTCTTCATCGCCCAGTACAAGATGATGGGCAGCCTCAACCTGCTCAACTCGATCGTCGGCGTGAGCATCATCTACATCGCCGCGGTGGTGCCGTTCACGATCTGGATGCTGCGCGGCTTCGTTGCCGGCGTGCCGGCCGACCTCGAAGAGGCGGCCATGATCGACGGCCTCAGTCGCACCCAGGCGTTCATGCGCATCACGTTCCCGCTGCTCGCACCGGGGCTGATCGCATCCGGCGTCTACGCCTTCTTGCAGGCCTGGAACGAGTTCACCGTCGCCCTCGTGCTGCTTCAAAACAACTCAGACCAGACGCTTCCGCTCTGGTTGCGCGGATTCATTCAAGCCAGCGCCAGTCGGGCCACCGACTGGGGCCAGGTGATGGCCGCTTCGACAATGGTCGCCGTTCCGGTGATTATCTTCTTCCTCTTCGTTCAGGGGCGTATGACCAGCGGGCTGGTCAGTGGGGCGGTCAAGGGATGAGCCTGACTCAGCATGTAACCAACGACAGCATCGACACCGATCTGCTTCGCCGCAGCGTCAGCACGACCCTGATGCCCGGGTTCGTGGGCACCACGCTCCCCGAATGGCTGGAACGCCGGCTGCAGAACGGGCTCGGCGCGGTCTGCATCTTCGGCCAGAACATCGTGTCGCGCGAGCAGCTGATTCGGCTGACCACTGCGATTCTCACGGCGAACCCGCTCGCCGTCATCGCGATCGATGAGGAGGGCGGCGACGTCACCCGGCTCTACTACGGCTCGGGTTCGCCCTACCCGGGCAACGCCATTCTCGGTCGCCTGGGCGACGTGAGCTACACCGAAGAGGTGGGCCGCCTGGTCGGCTGGGAGCTGCGCAAGGCGGGTTGTACGCTCACCTTCGCGCCGGATGTCGACATCAACTCGAACTCGGACAATCCGGTGATCGGGGTGCGCAGCTTCGGCACCGACCCGAGCGCCGTCGGTGCGCACTCCGCCGCCTGGGTGCGCGGCCTGCAGGCGACCGGTGTGGCGGCGAGCCCGAAGCATTTTCCGGGGCATGGCGACACTGCGCTCGACTCCCATCTGGCCATGCCGATCGTTGACGTGTCGCTGGAGACGTTGCGGGAGCGTGAACTCGTTCCGTTCCGTGCGGCGATCGCCGCGGGGGCGAAGACCATCATGACCTCGCACATCCTGTTGCCGCAGGTGGACCCGGCCTACCCGACCACGCTGTCCAGCATCATTCTCGGCGAGGTGCTGCGCGCCGAGCTCGGCTTCGAAGGAGTCATCGTCAGCGATGCCCTCGACATGACCGGGGCCAGCGGAATCCTGGGGATTCCGGGCGCCGCCGCCGCCGCTTTGGCGGCCGGCTGCGATCTGCTCTGCATCGGCACCGAGAACACCGACGAGCAGATGGATGAGATCGAGGCCGCGGTGCTTGCCGCGGTGGAAGCCGGCGTGCTCTCGCGTTCGCGCGTGATCGATGCGGCGGACCGGGTGATTCGTCTGGCCGAGGAAACCCGGGCCGACTTCGAGCGTATTCCGATTACGGAATACGCCTGGGCGATGGAGGAGCCGAGCTTCGACACGAAGCGCATCGCCTCCTCGTTCGACCTGAACGATCGGGCGACGAAGTGGGTCGCGTCGGCGCCGGAGACGTTCTCGGTGCTGCGCCTCGAGACGGTGACGAACATCGCCGTCGGTCAAGCGCCGTGGGGTCCGTTCGCCGAGCTCGAAGCGAGTCCTGACTCTGAACTCGCGGACGCCTGGAGAGCCCGACCGGTCGTCTCCCGCACGGCGGAAGACACGCACGAGATCGTGCTCGCCGCCCATGCCCCGGTGCTGGTGATCGGAAAAGACAACCACCGGCATCCGTTCGTGCGTGAGCTGATCGACGCACTGCGGGCCGAGCGGCGTGAAGTTCTCGTCGTCGACATGGGGTGGCCGTCCGACGACCTCGCGTACGCCGACATCGCGACATTCGGTGCGTCGCGGCTCGCCGGACGAGCGCTGCTGGAGCTGCTGACTCCCTGACTTTCTGATCGAACCTGATCGTTTGAGATAGAATTCAATCAGTGGTGATCGGTGCCGCTGGAGTGGGAGCATGCAGTGGCTGAAGTTGTAATCGTTGAGAATGAGGCCGCCGCCGGCGTACTCATCGCGCAGTCGATCCGTGGCTTGATCGAATCCCGGCCCGACGCCGTGCTCGGTTTGGCTACCGGTTCGACGCCGATTCCGGTCTATCAGGCGCTCGCCGCCTCGTTCGCGGCGAGCCCGCTCGATGTCAGCCGGGTGCGGGGTTTTGCCCTCGACGAGTACGTCGGCCTGCCAGTCGGACACCCGGAGAGCTACCGCCAGGTCATCACCCGCGAGGTCGTCGAGCCGCTCGGGCTGACCGCCGCGAACATCCATGTGCCCGATGGCAGCCTCGCGACCATCGAGCACGCCGGGGCTGACTATGAGCAGGCGATTCTCGATGCCGGCGGGGTCGACGTTCAGATTCTCGGCATCGGTCGCACCGGACACCTCGGTTTCAACGAGCCGGGCTCCTCGTTCGGCTCGTTGACTCGCGTGAAGACATTGACCGAGAAGACACGCGTCGACAATGCGCGGTTCTTCGACACTCCCGATCAGGTTCCGATGCACTGCATCACGCAGGGGCTCGGCACGATTCTGCGTGCGCGGCACCTGGTGCTGCTCGCGTTCGGGGCAGGCAAGGCCGACGCGATCGCCGCGGCCGTCGAGGGATCGATGACGGCCAGCCAGCCCGGCTCGGCCATTCAGCTGCACCCGCATGTGACGGTGGTCGTGGATGCGGCAGCAGCGAGCAAGCTCGTCAACCGCGACTACTACCAGCACGCCTGGGCACACAAGCCGGCCTGGCAGGGGATCTAGCCCGGCGCATCCGTCGGCCTGGCGCTCTCTCGTCGAGAGTCGCCCGAATTGCCGCGCCGAGTTTGCGCGTTCCGGTCGAGACTTCCTGTTCTGCCGGGCAAACTCGACCGCACGTGGCAAGCTCGGCGACGCCGTGCCCAGCGCGTACCCTGGAGGGATGAAGTTCTCCCGGCCGTTCGGCACTGACACCCGCCGAGCCGCCGCGAAACCTCGACTCTCCCGTGACGTCTATGTCTTGGGCGTCATCTCCTTCTTCGTGATGGTGGGCTTTGGCGTCGTCATCCCGGTACTGCCGGTCTACGTGCGCAGCTTCAATGTGGGCAACCTCGAAGTCGGCGCCGTCGTGTCGGCCTTCGCGCTGATGCGCCTGGTTGCGAGTCCGTTCTGCGGGCGGCTGATCGACTGGATGGGCGAACGCCTGGTCCTGGCGACCGGCATCGGCATCGTGGCCGTGTCGAGCGGTCTGGTCGGCATCGCCGCGAACTACCCGCAGTTGTTGCTGCTGCGTGGAGTCGGCGGAATCGGATCGGCCATGTTCACCGTGTCGGCGATGACGCTTCTGCTCGGCTCCACCTCGCCGGCGTTGCGGGCCAGGGCCATCGGCTTCTACCAGGGCGGCTTTTTGCTCGGCGGCATGGCCGGGCCGGCAATCGGCGGTCTGCTCGCCGCGATATCGCTCACCGCGCCCTTCTTCTTCTATGCGGCGACCCTCGCGATCGCCGGGGTCGTCGGCCTCATCCTGCTGCGTCCGCGCACTGCTCAGGATGCCGCGGGTGCGGCGGCCGAGGCTGCCGCTGCGATCCCGTTCCGCACGGTGCTCACCGACAAGCGCTACCGGGCCGCCTGCCTCGCGAACTTCGCGCAGGGCTGGACCTCATTCGGGGTGCGCGGCGCGCTGATCCCGGTGTTGATCGTCGAGGTGCTGAACGGCCCGAGCGCCTGGACCGGGATCGCCTTCGCCGTGGCCGCCGTCGCTCAGACGATCGCGTTGGCTCCCGCCGCGCGATTCATCGACACCGTGGGGCGCAAGCCCGCCATCATCGGCTCCTTCGCTGCGGCGGCGGTCATCATCTTCGCCGTGCCGTTCGCCCCGAACATCTGGGTGTTGACGGTGTTGCTCTGCCTGTACGGGGTGGCCTCCGCATTTATGGGGACCGCGCCGGCCGCGGCCGTCGGCGACGCGGCGGGTTCCCGCGGCGGGCGTCCGGTCGCCGTTTTCTCCATGTTCGGGGATGTCGGAGCGATCATCGGCCCGTTGGCCGCCGGACTTCTCGCCGACACGCTCTCCTACCCCGCAGCGTTCGGGGTCGGCGCGGTGTTGTTCGTCGTCGCATCCGTCTACGCGGTGCGGATGCCGGGTGGGGTACCGGCGATCGACACAGCCTCGACTCCCGCCGTGACTCCTGCCGTGCCGACCCCGCCGACAGCGCGCCCGACCGCCGCTACGGACTGATGAGCCATAGGTTCCGTCTCGGTCACCGAAGCTGTGGTGGCTAACTCCGGCAATCGCCGGATGTCCGACGGCACAGCCCCGAAATCACGCGGGCGTCCGCTCGCAGGAACTCGGATTACCGGAGTTAGCAACCGGACGCAGGCCGTGCTGACGCTGAAGCCCGCGACGTCAGTCGCCGCCTACTAACACCCAAACAGCGGTTGCTAACTCCGGGAATCGGCAAATGTCCGACGCGCCTCCCGCGGAATCATGCGGGTTGTTGCTGCCGCGCGCAGGGATTCCCGGAGTTAGCAACCAACACCGGCTCGAAGCTGGGCTCACCGCGGGCGGCATCGACCACATCCGGTGAGTTAGCAACCAACACCGGCTCGAAGCTGGGCTCACCGCGGGCGGCGTCGACCACATCCGGGGGAGAGGGGAACTCAGGAAAACTGCGGATGCCGACGGTGCCGCCCGCAATCACGCGAGTGCTCGCAGCCGGCCGCCCGGATTTCCTGAATTAGCCACCACGACGGACGCAAGCCTGCCGAGCGCAAATTGCACGCAAATTGCAAGAATTAGCCACCGGTTTGGGCTCGGGTCGGCAATATAGCGAACGAGGCTCGGCTACAAGGCACGGTCAGCTGGACAGCGGCCGGGTCGCCTCCTCGACGAGCTCCAGCAGGTGCCGGTACTCCTGCCCGGTTGCCCGACTCATCCCGAGCTCACAGGTGCGATTCGCCGACGCATACGAGGCGTAGCTGCGCTCGGCGACCTCGGCGGCCTCGCGTGCAGTCGCCGAGGCGGTGAGCTCCGGATGCAGCAGCCCGCGGTCGCCGGCGAAGGCGCAGCAACTCCAGTCCACCGGTACGTGCACGTCGGGGCTGATCCGCTCGGCCAGGGCGGTCATCATCGCGTTGATGCCGAGTTGCGTCGACGAACAGCTGTGGTGCAGCGCGATTGATGCCACCGGCGTCGTGACCGGAACCTGCTCGATCACGTTCTCATGGATGAACTCGACCGCATCGACGAAGCGCAACGCCGCATAGTCGCCGCCGGCGGCGATGGCGTTCTTCTGCATCGTCTCCAAACCTTCGGTGCAGGATGCCGCGTCGCAGACGATCGGCAACTCGCCACCGCGACTGGCGGCCAGCAGCGCCGGCAGCACGGTGTCGGTCATCCGGTCGTAGCCGCGCGTATTGCCCTTCGACTTCCACGGGGTGCCGCAGCAGAGCGAATCGAGGCCCTCGGGAATCGCGACGCTCACTCCCGCCCGCGTGCAGAGTTCGAGGAAGGCATCGGTCACGCCGATCCCGTCGGCGGCCGGACCGAACATCGTGCCGATGCAGGCGGCGAAGTAGACCGCGGTCGGCGCGGCGGTCGGTGCGCCGGCCGAGAGGTCTTGGCGGCGCGACCCGCCACGCGGCAGATTCTTGTCGTAGAGCGGCACCGTGTCGGCGCCGAGCAGCGCCCGGCCGACCCGGGTGGCCGCGGTGACGATCGGCGCCGGCACCCGGTCGGCCACACTCAGGGCGACACCGCCGAGCGCGGTGACGGCGCCCCAGTTCTTGGCGGCACCGAGCCAGGCCGACTGCTCGAGCGCGCTGGTGTTCTCGGCGCGCAGCCGGCGCACGAGATCGCCGGTGTTGATGTTCACCGGGCAGGCGACCTGGCACATTCCGTCGACGGCGCAGGTCTCGACGCCGTCATAGGCGTAGTCGCGGCGGAGTTCGGCGAGAAGCGCGGTGTCACCGGCGGCCTCCGCCGACTTCATCTCCCGGCGAATCACAATGCGCTGCCGGGGCGTCATCGTCAGGTCTTTCGACGGGCAGGCCGGTTCGCAGTAGCCGCACTCGACACAGCGATCCACCTCGGCCTCCACCGTCGGGGCAAGCTTGAGGTTCGCGAGGTACGACTGCGGATCGTCGGAGAGGATCACCCCGGGGTTCAGCAAGCCGGTCGGGTCGAACAGCGCCTTGAGTTCCAGCATCACCTCGTACAGTTCGTCGCCGTACTGGCGCCGCACGAACGGCGCCATGATGCGCCCGGTGCCGTGCTCGGCCTTCAGTGAGCCGCCATTGCCGAGAACGAGGTCGACCATCTCCTCGGTGAACCGTTCGTAGCGTGTGAGCGACGCCGGGTCGTCGAAATGCTCGTTGAGCATGAAGTGGATGTTGCCGTCTTTGGCATGCCCGAAGATCACGCTTTCTTCGTAGTCGTACTCGTCGAAGAGGCTGATCAGGCTTTCGCAGGTGCCGAGGAGCGCCGGAACCGGAACCACGATGTCTTCGAGCAGCGCCGTCGTGCCCGAGGGGCGGGCGCCGGCGACCGTCGTGTAGAGGCCCTTCCGAATGTGCCAGAGATTCGCCCGCTCGCGTGCGTTCCCGGTCAGCGAAAGGGGAGCGACCAGGTCGAGTGCGGCGAGAGCGGATGCGCCGGCATCGCGCTGTGCGGCCAGCTGCTCTGGACTTTCGGCCAGGAATTCGAGCAGCAAGGCCGTGTGACCGTCGACAGCGAGTGCCTGCAATTCCGGCGTGCTGTCTGGCTGGGTCTGGGCGACCCGCAGCGAGGTCGCATCCATCAGCTCGATCGTGCCGAGCCCGGCGGCGACGAGCGACGGAAGCGCCGAGGTGGCCGCGCTCAGCGTGGGGAAAAGGGCCAGGCCGGTGAGCGACTGGGGGAGCGCGGGAACCGTGCGGAAGGTGACCTCGGCGACGAAGCCGAGGGTGCCCTCGCTGCCGATCATCAGATGGGCGAGGATGTCGACCGGCCGCTCATGGTCGAGAAACGAGTTGACCCCGTAGCCCATGGTGTTCTTCATCGAGAACTGCGCTTCGATCAGCGCGACGGATGCCGCGTTGCCGCGCACCCGGTCGCGCAGCCGGGCAAGTCCCCGGTAGAGGGCGGGTTCGAGTTGGCGCAGACGCTCATCGGCGTCGGCCGCGCCGGTGTCGACGATGGTGCCGCTCGGCAGCACGACGACCATCGATTCGACCGTCTGATAGCTGTTCTGCGCCGTGCCGCAGGCCATGCCGCTGGAGTTATTGGCGACGACCCCGCCGATCGTGCAGGCAATCTCGCTCGCCGGGTCCGGCCCGAGCTTGCGGCCAAATCGGGTCAGCCGGGCGTTGACCTGGCGCACGGTCACACCGGGTTGAACGCGCACGCGGGCGCCGGCATCCAGCACCTCGATGCTGCGGAAGTTGGCGCGCGTGTCGACGAGGATGCCGTCGGTCACGCCCTGCCCGCTCAGGCTGGTTCCGCCGGAGCGGAAGGTGAGCGGGATGCCGCGGCGTTGGCTTTCCCGATAGAGCTCGGCCACCTCAGCGGCGGTGGACGGGGTGGCCACGCTGGTCGGGACCAGCAAGTAGTGCGAGGCGTCGTGGGCGTACTTCAGCCGATCAATCGAGCGGGTGCTCGCGTTCGGCGGGGTGCTCAGTGCCGAAGCGGCGCTCATTCAAGATCCTTTCAGGCTGCGGCTATGCACTGCCTCATATGTGGTGCGAACTGCCGTCATCGATTCGTCGAACGAGGCCTGGGCCACCGCGGTGAACAGGCAATCGACGACCATGAGCTGGGCGATTCTGCTGCCGAGCGCCCCGGAACGGAACCGGGTCTCCCGCGCTGCAGTGGTCAACACGATGTCGGCCGCGTTGGCCAGGGGGGATTCCCCGAAGTTGGTGATGGCGATCGTGGCGGCGCCCGCGGCCCGCGCAAGCTTTAGGAACTCCACGGTGTCGATCGTCGAGCCGGTGTGCGACACGGCGATGGCGACACAGGATGCGTCGAGGGTTGCCGCCGAGGTCCAGGCCGAGTGGGTGTCCGGCCAGTTGAGGGCGGTGCGACCGATTCGGGTCAGTTTCTGCTGCAGGTCGAGGCCCACAAACGAACTCGCGCCGACACCGAAGCTGTCGATGCGCCGGGCGGATTGCAGAAGGTCGACGGCGCGGCCGAGCGCCACCGTGTCGAGCACCTTGGCCGTGTCGGCAATCGACAGGGTTTCGTTCAGTGCCACCTTCGCGACGATGTCATCGAGAGAGTCCTCCCGATTGATGTCACCGGACACCGACGAGAAGTTGGTGTTCTCCATGTTCTCGCGCGTCGTCTCCCGGGTGAGATCGATGCGCAGGTCTTTGTAGTGCTCGTAGCCGATGCGCTTGTAGAACCGCACGACCGAGGTCGTCGAGGTGCCGCAGCGGGCGGCGAGCTCCGCGATCGACAGGTTGGCGGCATCCGTCGGGTTGGCGAGAAAAAGTTCGGCGATCAGCCGTTCGGTCGGGCGCAGCGCCGGCATGGCCGCCCGCATGCGCACCAAAACGGTCCGGGAATCCGGTCGTTCCAGGATGTCGTCAGTCACGTTCTTGTCCCCTTCGAGCAGCGAAAGAGGTGATCCGTGGCAACACTGCCGCCGGACTTTCGCTGCATAGGGATAACAATACGAGAAAAGAAAGTACACATGTTGTAAAGATGGTGTACTTTTATTCCAACCTGGATCACAGACGCTTTCAGTGTAACCGCGAGCCCCACTCGTGGCCCATGCAATGGAGCATCACAAACACACCTGAGGAGTAACCCTTGTCACACGGTTCTCGTTTTTCTCGTGGGGCAGTCTCGGCACTTGGTATCGCCGCGATCGTCTCACTCGCAGTATCGGGCTGTTCGAGCCCCGCAACACCAGCACCGGCTGAATCGGCCAAGGCCGGCGGTTCGTTGGTCGTCGGAGTCACGTCAGACCCTGACACCCTCTTCCCCTGGAAGGCCACGCAGTTCCAGGCGGTCAACGTTCTGCAGAACGTGTACGGCACCCTGACCGAGTTCGACGCAGACCTGAATGTCGTTCCCGGCCTCGCCGAGTCGTGGGAAGCATCCGAGGACGGCCTGACCGTCACTCTCAAGCTGCGTGAAGGCGTCACCTTCGCCGACGGCAGCACGTTCGGCTCCGAAGACGTCGTCAGCTCACTGACCAAGATCAAGGACGAAGCGACCGCTGCCGTCTCCCGCAGCGCCCTCGCGTCCGTTGCCACAATCGAGGCCAGCGACGAGAACACCGTCGTGCTGACCTTGTCGGCCGCGGATGCCGCGCTGCCCGCCAGCCTCGCCGTGATCAACATGGCGATGCTCTCCTCCGACGACACCGAAGAGGCGTTGAACACGACGCCGAACGGTACCGGCGCCTACTCGTTCGACAGCCGCGTGGCGAACCAGTCGATCACGCTCAAGAAGAACACCGCGTACTGGGGCGACGAGCCGACGCTCGACAACGTTGAGTTCCGCGTCATTCCCGACGAGTCCTCGATCGTGTCGGCCATGCAGTCCGGCAACGTTCAGATGGCGGTCTTCGACGACCCGCTGGTCGCCCAGACCGCTGAGAGCGGAACGATTGCCGTCGCCAAGACCCCGCAGCTGAGCTACCACGCGCTGCAGCTGAACGCGACGCGCGGCGATCTCGCCGACGTCAACGTGCGCCTCGCCGTCTCCTGTGCGATCGACCGCCAGGAAGTTCTCGACACCGCGGCACTCGGCGAAGGCGAAGTCATCGGCCCGATCACGTCGCCGGCCTACAAGTCAGACCCCGAATCGCGTCCGTGCCCGGAGCGCGACCTCAAGAAGGCTGCCTCCTACCTGGCCAAGGCGGGCAAGGCCGACGGCGTCACCATCAAGACGATCGTGTCGCAGGGCGAATACGCCACCTCGGTGAACGAAGCCCAGAACCTCAAGGCACAGCTGGCCGAGGCGAAGATCACCCTCGACGTCGAGACCCTGGAATCCGGCGCCTACGTCGACCGCTGGATCGCCGGCGACTTCGACGCCGCTGTCGCCCTGAACGGCGGACGTCCGGACCCCGACGGCATGTACGGCCGCTACTTCACCAGCACCGGAAACCTGAACAAGGTCGCCGGTTACAGCTCGCCCGAGCTCGACGCACTGTTCGCCGAAGGCCGTGCAACTAGCGACCCGAAGGACCGTGCCGCGATCTACACCAAGGTCTCGAACGAGCTTGAGGACAACGCTGCCTGGGTGTGGCTCTTCACCAGCTACAGCTACACCGCGACCGACTCGAAGGTCAAGGGCTTCGTTCCCATGGCCAACGGTTCGCTCCAGTACCTGCGCACCACAACCGTTAACTAACGATTGCCGGGGCGGGTGCCGACCCAGAAGGTCGGCACCCGCCATGCAATTGGGAATGCCCGAAGGACATGCTCAAAACTCTCTTCCACAACAGCATCGTGCGCCGGATCGGCGCCGCGGCGCTCACCCTCCTCGGCGTCGCGATCTTCGTCTTCATCATGTTGCGGGCCATCCCCGGCAACCAGATCACCGCGGGGCTCGGCACCGAGGCCGCCGCGCTCACTCCGGCCCAGAAGCTGGCCCTCGAGCAGTATTACGGCCTCGACCAGCCACTCGTCGTGCAGTTCTTCTCCTGGCTGGGCAACCTGTTCACCGGAAACCTGGGTTTCTCGTCCCGCGCCCAAGAAAGCGTTCTCGATCTCACCGCTGCGTCGTTGCCGGTCACCTTCGAGCTTGCGCTGTTCTCGATCGTCCTCGCGCTGCTGATCGGGATCCCGCTCGGCATGCTGTCGGCCTCCAAGCCCGACTCCCCGCGTGACGCGTTCGGCCAGATCGTCGGACTCGCGGGCCTGTCGATCCCCGCCTTCCTGCTCGCCACCGCCCTGCTCTCGGTGCTGGCGTCGTCGTTCGGCTTCAACCCCAACGGGCAAACCTTTGCCACGCTGTTCAGCGACCCCCTGCTGAACCTGCAGCAGATGCTGCTGCCCTCCCTCGTTCTCGGCTTCGGAATCGCCGCGCCGATCATGCGCACCACGCGCACCGCGGTACTCGAGGTGCGCTCCAACGACTTCATCCGCACGGCGCGCGCCAAGGGCGTTCCTCCCCGCCGGTTGCAGCTGAAGCACGTGCTCGGCAACGCGCTGGTACCGATCGTCACGATGACCGGCCTGCAATTCGGTTACCTTCTCGGCGGCGCCGTCGTCGTCGAGCAGATCTTCTCGTTGCCGGGCATCGGCCGACAGGTTCTGCTCGGAATCCAGCAGAAGGAGTACGCGCTGGTGCAAAGCACCGTGCTGGTGATCGCCCTCGCCTTCGTGATCGTGAACCTGCTCACCGACCTGACCTACCGCCTCATCGACCCCCGGGTGCGTGCAAAATGACCGACCTCGCCCATGCCCAGAGCCCGACAACGCAGAGCTCGACGACCGACAGCCCGACGACGGAGAGCCTGACGACCGGAAGCCCGGTGCCGGGTGGCCCGGCGCCGCGCACCCGCAGCGTCGCCGCCGGACGATTCCGCGCGCTGCTTCGCAGCCCCAGCGGCCTGAGCGGGCTGATCATCGTCAGCGTGCTCGTGCTCCTGACCTTCGCGTCATTCCTCAATCTTCTTCCGTACGACCCGATCGCCCAGGATCCGCCGTCGCGCCTGCTCCCGCCGTCGCCGGAACACTGGTTCGGCACCGACCAGTTCGGGCGCGATGTCTTCTCCCGCGTGGCGGCCGGTGTGGCGAACTCCGCGCTCATCGCCGTCGTCGCCGTGACCTTCGCCACGGTGATCGGAACGATGGGCGGCCTGATCGCCGGCTTCTTCCGTGGTGCTCCCGATGCCGCCATCGGCGGGGTCACCAACGTGCTCTTCGCGTTCCCGCCGTTGCTGCTCGCGCTCTCCCTCGCATCCGTGTTCGACCGCAACTGGTTCACCATCGCAATCGCGATCGCGATCGTCTATGTGCCGATCTTCATCCGCGTCACTCGCGGCCCCGTGCTCTCGCTGCGGGAGATCGAATATGTGAAGGCGGCGACCAGCACCGGCGCCAGCCGCATGGCGGTGATGATGCGTCACGTGCTGCCGAACATCACCTCGATCATCATCATCCAGGTCACCCTCTCCCTGTCGTGGGCGGTGCTCACCGAAGCGTCGCTGAGCTTCCTCGGCCTGGGCGCACCGCCGCCCACGCCGTCGCTCGGCTCGATGATCTTCGAGGCGCGCACCCTGGTCTACATCGCCCCCTGGACCATGATCGCGCCCGGCGCGATCGTCGTTCTTCTCGTCGTCGGCCTCAACCTGCTCGGCGATGGCCTGCGCGACACACTTGATCCACGAAACAAAGGCAAACGATGACCCGGCACGACCCCTACCCGACCGTCACTACAGCCGCAGAAGCCGTGACAATCTCGCTCGCCGGGCTGGCCACCGAAGCGGCGGATCCGCGCTTCGCGGAAATCGACCGGATGCCGGTGGGCGTCTTGGCCGCGCTGATGAACGACGCCGACGCCACGGTTCCCGGCGCGGTGGCGCTGGCGCTGCCGACGATTGTGCCGGCCATCGAGGCCGCCGCCCTGCGGATGAAGGCCGGCGGGCGACTGATCTACGTCGGAGCCGGAACGCCCGGACGGATCGGTGTGCTCGACGCATCGGAATGCCCGCCCACCTTCAGCACCCCGCCCGAGCAGGTCTTCGCGATCATCGCCGGCGGGTCGAAGGCGATCGTGTCGCCGTGTGAGGGTGCCGAAGACGACCCCGCGGCCGGCATCGCCGCCATCGACGCGGCCGGGGTGACCTCGCTCGACACCGTGATCGGAATCGCCTCGAGCGGACGGACCCCCTATGTCGTCGCCGCCATCGCCCGGGCCAGGGAACTCGGCGCCCTGAGCATCGGCCTGTCCTGCAACCACGACACCGTGCTCAGCGCGGCCGCCGAACACGGCATCGAAGTTCTGGTCGGCCCCGAGATCATCAGCGGATCCACCCGGCTGAAGGCCGGAACCGCGCAAAAGCTGGTGCTCAACATGTTCTCGACGATCGTGATGGTGCAGCTCGGCAAGACCTACGGCAACTTGATGGTCGATGTGAAACCGACAAACGTCAAATTGCGAGAGCGGGCACTCGGCATCGTGCGCACCATCGCGAACGTCGATCGTGAGACTGCCGTCGTCGCCCTTGTCGCGAACAACTACAACGTCAAGCAGACAATTGTGGCACTGCGCACCGGACTCAGCATCGACGAAGCCGGCGCTCGCCTGAGCGCGGTCAACGGAAACCTGCGCGCCGCACTGGAGGAAAAATGAAGATTCTCGGCATGATCTCTGGCACGTCGCACGACGGAATCGACGCAGCAGTCGTCGACTTCGACTTCGTCGACGGGGTGCTGACCGGCGAGGTGCTCCACCGCAGCGGCACGCCGTACGCGCCCGAGCTGCGCGCCCGGCTGATCGCCGCACTCCCGCCCGCCGAGACGACCCTCGCCGAGGTCTGCGAACTCGACACCCTGATCGGGCAGGCGTTCGCCGATGCAGCGGATGCGGCGATCGCCGCCGATGGCGCCGTCGACCTGATCGTCTCGCACGGTCAGACCGTCTTCCACTGGGTGGACGCCGGGCACGCCCTCGGCACCCTGCAGATCGGCCAGCCCGCCTGGATCGCCGAGAAGACCGGCACGCCGGTTGTCTCCGACGTGCGCATCCGGGATATCACTGCCGGTGGACATGGCGCCCCGCTCGTCTCCTTTCTGGACGCACTGCTGCTGGCCGGCTCGCCCGGCACGCCGGCCGCACTCAACCTTGGCGGCATCTCGAACATGACCGTGGTTCCCCCTGACCGCGATCTCTACGCCTACGACATCGGGCCGGCGAACGCGCTCATCGACGCAACGATCACCGAACGCGCCCTGAACACGCTCGGCTACGACCGAGACGGCCGCATCGCGGCATCCGGTTCTATTGATGCCGTGCTGCTCGAGCTACTGCTCGACGACGCCTACTACGCACTGCCCGCGCCGAAGAGCACCGGCAAGGAGCACTTCCACGGCAGTTACGTCAGCGATGCGATTCTGCGCTCCGGCCGCACGGTGAGCGACATCGACCTGGTCGCCACGCTCACCGAGCTGACGGTGCAGACCGTGGCCAGGGACGTGCGCTCCGCCGGAATCGACCTGCTCGTCGTGTCGGGCGGCGGCTGCCGCAACCCGCTGATTCTGGGCGGCCTGCGTGCCGCGCTGCCCGCGGTGAACGTCGTGCTCTCCGACGAGTTCGGCGCCCCGGCCGACGAAAAGGAAGCCATTGCGTTCGCGCTGATCGGCTGGTGCACCGCGCACGGCCTGCCCGGCACGAACCCGGCCGGTACCGGTGCTCGGGAGGCTCGGGTGCTCGGCACGATCACGCCGGGCAACGGACCGCTGGTGCTGCCGGCCCCGCTGACCGAACCGCTGCGCTCGCTCACCCTGCAGACGAAGCGCTGAGCCGGGCATGTCCATCGTCTACCGCCCCGCAACGAAGGGGGACATTGACGGCATCGTGACAGTGTTTCTCGACTGCTGGCGCGGAAGCTATCGGGCCGTGCTGCCCGAACGGCTGATTGACGCCATGACGGATGAGCAGGCGCACGCGCTCTGGACGCGGGTGCTCGCCGAAGCGATGCCGGGCGAGGTGCTCGTGGCCGAGCGGGGTGGCGGGTCAGACGGGTCGGACGCTCAGATCCTCGGCGTCACCCGCTTCGCCGGGGGAGCCGACGCCCACGGCGCCGTGCATTCGCTCTACGTCTCGCCGCAGGCGCAAGGCATGGGCGTCGGCTCGCGCCTGCTGCGCGCCGCCGGTGACGCCCTCGCCGCGTGCGGCATGGCAACCGCCGGATTGTGGGTCTTTGCCGACAACGCGCCGTCGCTGACCTTCTATCTGCGGCAGGGGTGGACGCCGACCGGCGAGACCCGGGTGCAGGCCGAATTCGGCGAGCCGGAGCTCGGCCTGACCCGGGTGCTCGACGCAGCCCCGACATCCGGGAGCGCGTTGTGACCGGCGGCCACTCGGTGCGCTCCCTCGCCTTCGCGTTCGCGGCGCTCGGCGGAACCGCGGCCGTGATTCCGGCGGTCATCCCGGCGCTCGCCGCCGACCTCGGCGTGAATTCTGCCGCCCTGCTCCCCGCGATTCCCGCCCTTTTCACCGGGCTGCTCGTCGGGGTGTTGTCGACCTCGTTCGCATCGTCATCGTTTTCGCTGACGACCCTGCTGCGAGCCGGCGCCGCCGCTCAGGCCGTCGGCCTGACCCTGGCCGCCTGCGCTCCCGCATCACTCTGGTTCGTCGTCGGTGCCGCTCTGGCCGGCTTCGGTTTCGGCATCGTCGAGGCAGCCGGCACCGCCGCCGTGCGCGTGATCGGTGCCGGCGGGATGCCGCGCGCCCTGACCAAGCTGACCTTGATGATCAGCATCGTCGCCACCCTCACGCCGCTCGCGGTCCTCGCCACGGCGATGGCCGGACAGGCGCGGCTGGTTCCACTTCTGATCGCCCTCGCGCAGCTCGCGGTCGCCGTGAGCCTGCGCGGAATTCCGACGGTGCCGCGCCGCGCCGCGGTCGAGGAGAACGTCGACGGCGACTCAACGGCCCCGCTCGGCGGAGAGAGTCGACTAGGTGACTCACGGCGCATCCAACTCGCCTTTCTCGCCGCCGCCCTGTTTTGCTATGTCGGCACCGAATCGGTGATCTCCGGCTGGTCGGCGTCGACCTTCGAGCAGGAGCTCGGCGCGTCCGTTGCCGTCGCGGCCGTCGGCACCAGCGCGTTCTGGCTGTTGATGAGCCTGGGACGGATGTCGGGGGTCGCGCTGACCGGTCGCGTGCTGCCCGGACGCGTCGCTCTCGGCTGCACGGTGCTGATCGCCGCGGCGCTCTGCGGGGCGGCAGCGGTGCAGGCGCTCTCTCCGGTCGGCGCCCTGCTCTGCCTGGGCGTCGCGGTGTTCGCCTCGGGATCCTGCTATGGGCTCCTGATCGGAATTGCCGTCGAGCTCACGCCAACGCAGCACTCCGTGCGTGCCTCCGCCGCATTCGTCGCGCTCGGCGCGGCGGGGGGAGCGGCGATCCCCTTCATCGCGGCATCCGTCACGCTGTCGTCGGGCCACGGCGCGGCAACCACCACCGCAGCGATCTCAGCGGTGGTGCTGCTCGCACTCTTCATTGCCTCGCGGGCGTGGCGTGCCCCCCTGAGCACTCCGGACGCGGCCACGTCGGCCTCCGCCTTGGCTTCCGCCGAGGTTTCCGCCGAGGGCTCACGATGAGCGCCAGCGTCGAACGGCTTGTCGTGCACACCGTCGACCTTCCGCTGGTGCGTCCTTTCGTCACGGCGATTCGCCGCACCGACGCGATCCGTGCCGTGCTCGTCGAGGCTATCGACAGTGACGGACGCAGCGGGTGGGGCGAGGCAGCGGCCAGTTGGYGTGTCACCGGGGAGAGCCCGGCGAGCATCGCCGCGGCCGTCGACGGTCCGCTCTCGGCCGCGGTGCTCGGCCGCACCTTGGAGGAGCCCGGCGCGTTGAGTGCCGCGCTGGCCCGCAGCATCCTGCACAATTCCGCCGCCCGTGCCGGGGTCGACAGTGCGCTGCATGACCTGGCCGCCCAGCAGGCCGGCGTCCCGCTCAGCGCGTTTCTCGGCGGAGTGACTGTGCCCGTCGTGACCGATATGACTCTCTCCGCTGACGCCACCGACGCGCTCGTGGCACAGGCCGGCGCACAGGTCGCTGCCGGGTTCAGCACGCTCAAGATCAAGGTCGGTGCCGGGCACAACGACCGGGACGCGCTGCTTGCGGTGCGAGCGGCCGTCGGGCCGGCGATCGCCCTCCGCGTCGACGCCAACCAGGGCTGGAACGCCGAGCAGGCCGTCGACATCATCCAGGGGTGGGAAGACGCCGGCCTCGGACTGGAATTCGTCGAACAGCCCGTCGCCGCGCGGGCACTCGCCGACCTCGCCTTCGTGACGAGCCGCGTCGACACCCCGGTGCTCGCCGACGAGTCGGTCTGGACGACGCGGGATCTCGAGGAGATCCTCTCCCGTCATGCCTCCGATCTGATCAACATCAAATTGGCCAAGACCGGCGGGCTGACCGAGGCCGGACGGCTCGCCGCGCTCGCCGCCGAGAACGGCGTCGGCGTGCTCGTCGGCTGCATGATGGAAAGTCATGTCGGCATTGCCGCTGCGACGGCCTTCGTCGGCACGCTCTCGACGGCCGACCGCCAGCGTGCACACGACCTTGACGCCGGGCTCTGGCTGCGCGCCTCGCCGGTGCGCGGCGGTGTGAGCTACCACGGAGACGCCGTGATTCCTGGTGTCGGTGCTGGGGCTGGGGCCGGTGCCGGGGCTGAGGCTGGTTCAGGTCTCGGGTCGGGGCTCGGAATCCGCGGTCTGGCCGATCCCGCGCGAGCGGAGGAGACACGATGACTCACTCCACAATTCTTGACCGCACCGCCCGGCAGCTCATCGACACCGTTCCCGTCGGGGGGCCGGACGGCAGCACCCCGCCGGCCGGCGTTGCCCTGGCCGTGCGTGCGCCCGGTTTCGATCAGTCCGCCGTCGCCGGGTTCCGCGCACTATCCACCAACCAGACGGATGCGGCGCCCCTCGGCATCCGGACCCAGCACGATCTTGCGTCGGTCACCAAGGTCGTCGCGACGACCACAGCCATCCTTCGGCTCGTGTCTGACCGACTGCTCGACCTTGACGACCCGGTGCGCCGGTACCTGCCGCAGTTCTGCGACGGTCAGAAAGACACGATCACGGTGCGCCAGTTGCTGCAGCACCGGGCCGGCCTCTGGGAGTGGCAGCCGCTCTACCTCGCCGCCGACACCGCTCCGGCGGGTTTCGAACTCGTCGACCGGCATCCGTTGCGCTACCAGCCCGGAACCGCTCGTCACTACTCCGACTTTGGTTTCATCCAGCTCGGCCGCATCATCGCCGCGGTGACGTGTCTGCCGCTGCCGGATGCGATTGAGGCGTTGGTCACCGGTCCGCTCGGCCTCGGCTCCACCCGATTCGCCCACCCGCTGGGCGACGATGTCGCGACGAGTTCGCTGGGCGACCAAGCGGAATTCGCCATGGTTGACACCGGGATGCCCTACCCGGTGCCGCACACCAACGGCGACTTCACCGGCTGGCGACGCACGCCCGTGCGCGGTGAGGTCAACGACGGCAACGCGTTCCATCTCTTCGACGGGGTGTCGGGGCATGCAGGACTGTTCTCCACGCTGCCCGACCTGATGACTTTCGCCAACACCTTCGCGAACTATCGCGAGCACGCGGAACTGTGGCGTCCCGAGGTGGCCGAGGAGTTCTTCGCCGCCGGGCCCGACGCCGAGCAGGCGCTGGGCTTTCGTCGCTCGCACCTCGAGGTCGACGGGCGGATGCTCGATCTGCTCTGGCATCCTGGCTTCGTCGGCTGCATGGTCGGGTTCGTTCCCGGTCACGGGGTGTCGCTCGCTCTGGCGAGCAACCGACTGGTCACCCCGGGCGTCCCCGTTCCGAACGAGCACCTCTGGCAGGAGTTACGGAACGCAGCACGCGCGGCGCTGGCCGGGGAGAACCTCGAGGAGCATCTCGAGGCGCACCCCGCGGTTCACCGCGGGGCACGCGCATGACCGACCAGCGCGCGGCATCCGTTCGCCCCCACAGTTTTCGACCACACCCCAGTTCGTCCAGCACCGAAGAGGTAACCATGAACACACCCACTCCCGTTCTGTCGATCCGTGATCTCTCGGTGTCGTTCAACACCGGCACCCGCGAGGTGCAGGCGGTCAAGCACGTCTCGATCGACGTGCTGCCCGGACAGACGGTTGCCGTCGTGGGCGAGTCGGGGTCGGGCAAGTCCACCACGGCCGCCGCGATCAACCGGCTTCTTCCCGGCACCGGCAAGCTCACCAGCGGTGAGGTCTGGTTCGACGGCGTCGACCTGGCCACGCTCAGCGAACGCGAGATGCAGGCGATTCGGGGCGCCGGCATCGGCTTGGTGCCGCAAGACCCGATGTCGAACCTGAACCCGTTGATGCGCATCGGCGCGCAGGTGGCGGAGGCGCTCGAGGTGCACGGCGTCGCATCGGGCGCGGCGGCCAGGGCGCAGGTCATCGAGCTGCTCACCATGGTCGGCATTCCAGACCCCGAGCACCGCGTGAACCAGTACCCGCACGAGTTCTCCGGCGGGATGCGTCAGCGTGTGCTGATCGCGATGGGTCTCGCCTGCCGCCCCAAGCTGCTGATCGCCGACGAGCCCACCTCCGCCCTCGATGTGACCGTGCAGCGACGCATCCTCGATCAGCTCGACCAGCTGACCGCCGAGATGGGCACGTCGGTCTTTCTGATCACCCACGACCTCGGACTGGCCGCCGAGCGCGCCGACAAGATCGTCGTGATGCTGCGCGGTGAGATCGTCGAGTTCGGGCAGGCCGACGAGATCCTGGCCAACCCCCAGCACGCGTACACGAAGCAGCTGCTGCAGGCCGCGCCGAGCCTGAGCTCGATCAGCATGGTGAGTGCGGTCAACGCCCGTCAGATTCCTGTTTCGGTGGGCGCCGGGCCGGTGGGCGCAACGTCGGTCGGGGCTGTATCAGTCGGGGCTGCATCGGTGATCGACGGGGCAACGGATGTCGACGGGCTGCCCGAGGCGGACAGCCTCGTCGAGGTGCGCGATCTGACGAAGGTCTTCACGATCCGGGCGGCCGGAACCGGGGTCGCCTCCCAGTTCACCGCTGTCGACCAGGTGAGTTTCGGCATCCCGCGCGGACGTACCGTCTCGATCGTTGGGGAGTCGGGGTCGGGCAAGTCGACGACCGCGAACCTGATTCTCGGTCTGGAGCCGATCACGTCGGGCAACATCCTCTTCGACGGCGCCGACATGGCGAGCCTCGGCAAGCGGGAGCTCTTCGCCTTCCGCCGTCGGGTGCAGCCGGTGTTCCAGAACCCCTACGCCTCGCTCGACCCGCGTTACACGGTTGAGGAGTCGATCGCCGAGCCGCTGCGCGTGCACAAGGTGGGAACCAAGCACACCCGCCGGGCGATGGTCGCGCAGCTGCTCGACCAGGTGGCGCTCCCCGCGGCGATGGCCGAACGGCTGCCGCACGAGTTGTCGGGTGGCCAGCGTCAGCGTGTGGCGATTGCCCGGGCGCTCGCGCTCTCGCCGGAACTTGTCGTGCTCGATGAGGCGGTGTCGGCGCTCGATGTGCTCGTGCAGGCGCAGATCCTCGACCTGCTCGCGGGGCTGCAGCGGGAGCTGGGACTCAGCTACCTCTTCATCAGCCACGACCTCGCCGTCGTGCGGATGATCTCGCACGAGGTGCATGTGATGCAGCGCGGGCGCATCGTCGAGAGCGGCACGCCGGCCGAGATCTTCGAGAACGCGCAGGCCGACTACACCCGTGAGCTGCTGGATGCGATCCCGGGCGCGCGTCTGGCCGTCTAGGTCGCACGGGCGGGCACCCCGGCTTACCCTCGTGCCAGCGCTGGGGTGTGGCTAACTCCTGCAATCGGCGGATGCGCGCGCCGACATCCGCGGAATGGCGCGGGCTGGTTGTCGACCGCGGCTCGGATTGCAGGAGTTAGCCACCGGGGCGCGCTCGGCTGAGGGCGCATTCTGCCCGCTGGACATGCCTCACCCGGGGCCAGTTCCGGGGCTGGGATGTTGCTAACTCCGGCAATCGGCGGATGCACGCGCCGACTTCCGCGGTATGGCGCGGGTTGGTTTGTGCCCGCCGCCGGGATTGCCGGAGTTAGCCACCGGTGCGCCTCGAGCCGTTGCGCGATTGTCGCCCGTCCCGCATCATCCACCGGGCGGGAGACGTGGCGGGAAACGCGGTGGGAGTGGGGGCCAACTCAGGAGATCTGCGAATGCCGAAGGGGCTGACCCGCAGAATCATGCGGTTCTCGACGGATACTCGGCAGGATTTCCTGAATTAGCCACCGAGGCGGCCGAGGGGACCTTCCGTACCGACTGCAGACAGCACCAGCTGCGGACAGCACCAGCGGCGGACCTAGCCAGCCGCAGACAGCACCCTGCCGCAGATCGGACTCAAGCTAGCTGAGCTCTTTGCGCCCCGAGATGACGCCGCTGACCGTGGCGAGCACGGCGAAGATTCCGGCGACGATCGGCCAGCCGAGGTCCCAGAGGGCGAGCGCCGCGGCACCCATCACGGCGATCTCGACGATTGCCTTGCCGAAAGGGTCAAGACGGAAGACGGCCTTGGGGGAACGGAACAGCGCCCAGATCAAGATGGCGAACGCGGGGGCGGCGATGCCGATCAGCACACCGGGCCAGGGGAGCGGCCAGGCGGCGAAGCCCCAGATGCCGAGACTGACGAATGCGAAAAGTTCGAGCACGAATCGCAGAACGTCGTTGGGGCCGAGCTTGATCTCTGGGTGTGTCTCTGTCACCCGGCTATTCTACCGAAGCTGCGCGGGCACATTGCCCGGGCCCGGCATTCGGGCGCCACGCGGCATTAGGCCAGTAGACATCGGATTCAATTAGCGGTTTGGCTTCCTTGCGCGTCGAGCCGCGCGATTGGGCGACGGGTCTGGTACTAGTTCGGGTGTGGCCGGGAGAGGCAGGCTCATAGCCCCCGAGATCCTCGTAGATGGATCCTCGGCTGCGACGAGGTCCAGGGCAACTTTGCGATCGATGACTGCTTCCAGTTTCAAATCACCATGCCCAAGTCCCCATAGGAACAAGCCAAGACCAGCGCGAGACGGTGTAACAACCAGCCCCGGCTCAGGAACACTCGTTCCAGTGACCTCGTAGATCATCTCCGGCGGCCCAAACCAGAAATCGGCTGGCGCAACTAGGCCCTCCCGATGAAGCCCATAAAACGCTTGCGTAAATCCAGTGTCGTCGCCTTCGGGCCAGCACATTGCTTCATTCAATTCACGGAACGGTATGTAGATCCAGGAATACGAGAGGACCATGATGTTCATGTCCTTGCCCAACAACAACTTGCGAAGCAGACGATAGATGATGAAGTGAAGGCGAATCTGGTCAGAACTTAGCCTGCTGACCAACGCTGCCCACGGCTGGCCGCGATCATTTCGATCCTCGCTTCGTGAGGAGGCCAAAACTCCGCTCAGATACTCGGCCGCGATCTCGTTCTCCGCAAAGACTGCGCCGTCAAGGATGGCGGCAGCAACCCGAGCGGCAACAGCGCCTTCCGCAGCGCGATTGCTGGGCTGAGTGCTGTTTACTCGTCGCGCAGCGAGCTTGAGTACTCGCCGAGCGTTGCTACTCTCGACCCAATCCTCGACCCGGTTCGCCCAATGTCTTCCTACGACCTGGGCCGACGGTCGAACGAGATCCTCGACGATTGTCGCAGCCACTTTGGCGCTCGCCGCCCCAGCCGCATCCGCATTCAACGCGCTGGGAATCAAAGTTATAGGATCGACCATCGAATCAGCATAGGGGTCAGACGTATCGCAACTGAATCGTCGCGAATCATTAGACGGAACGGCACCTCAACAAGTTCGATCACTTTTCCGACGGCGCAGAACCTGCTTGGAAGTTGACCGTGCGCGCTGTCCTGCAGCACGCGGTTGTCGGCGAGCCCTACGATGGCTGGCCTGAGCGTGCGGCTCGGCGAAGATCGGGGCCCCGGAACTATTCCAACTCTGCGACAGCGAGTGCCGTTTTTTCAATCTCGGCCTCAATCTGTTCAAGTTGATGCCTAAGGTGTCGGGCCCGCAATTCTTCCCGGGACGATTCACGTCTCCCTGTCGGACTTGACATGGATCTTGCCCTCTTCGATACGGTGACGATTCTGTCCCGGACTTTGAGGCGCTGAGCCGTGATTCGGTCGAGATCGCGAAGGAAATCCCTCTTGTCGTCGGGGTGATCCGCTTCGACAATCATTTCCCGAATCCGAACCTGTTGGTCCGAAAGCTGCGAATAGAGTTCCTTGGCACCATCGACCTCGGCCATGAGACGAATTAGTTCCTCGTCTCTCGTTTCTGAACTGGGCGCGAGATCGGGGTCTAACCGAGCAACCTCGTGCTCTAGGCGCGACCGATGAGACTGCAAAGCCTCCAGTTGCTCAGAAAGTACTGCATAGGCGCGAGCTGGGAATTCTTCGTCGGAAACCTGCTGGACTTCCCCGATGGATTCAGCACTGATCTCTGTAGTGATTCCACGGCCAATCGCGTACTTGAGGAAGCCTTCTGGGCTATAGAAGTGAATGCGACGACCAGTGGTCTCGTAGAATTCCTCTACAAGTTCAATGCGCGGGCCAATTGTGCGCCCCTTGAAGTGCTGCCACCAGTCTTCCTTGCCATCGTCTGTTACAAAGATGACTGGCTGCTGTACTTGAATTCCTTTGGCGAGCATCTGCCGCCAAAGCACGAGATCGCCGTACCGCTCCGGTTCGGGTTTTCGCCGATCCTCATAGCCTGGGGGAACCTGACTTTCGTAGCGGATTGTGCCTTCCGCGTATATCGCTTCCAGCTCTGTGTCGGAAAATGGTTCGCCCATGCGTGAGTCGAACAAGTCGGTCAGCGCATCAAGAACGGTGTCAACACCATCGTCGATGAGTGGCGAATCGACAAATGCCTGACGAGATACCGAAACTGTCTCGGTGACAGTGTTCAGTCCAGATTCCAGCGCAGAAGTTATGCCGTGCGTATTAAGGGAGGGATGCCGCCTGAAGCTATTGAGTTCCTTCTCAACGAGATGCTTGGCCTTGGCTAGTGCAGACTCGATCGAGTCGAAGGCAAGCTCCTGCTGGTCTATTACCTCAAGCCGATTGCGGTGAAATTCCAAGCCGACTTGATGCGGCAACCAGAGCCGGTCCCGCATGGAGCGAAGTAGAGCGGTGAAATCTGCCCGGGTCAGGCTTGTGTACCTATAAAAGTTCAAGAGTGCATTGGTGTCGAGCACAATCAGCCCGGTACTCCAGAGCTCACCTAGCTCTTCCTCAGATGGCCTGTAATACGCACGAAATTGCTTCTTCATTTCCCCCACCAGATGTTCACGTTAAGTCCGAGCGTACTTCAGTCAAATTGTGCTCGGAACTGCCGCGATCAGTAATCGACCTTTGGGCGGCGGGAGAAGTGCATTGCGCGCGTGCACGAAGCCGCGGATCGCAGTCAGTTTTCTCTTCAAGCGACCATGGACGAGCGGCGGCAACGCCTACTTGAAGATGATGGTGCGCGCTCCGTCTTGCAGCACCCGGTTCTCGGCGAACCATTTGACGGCCTGGCTGAGCGTGCGGCTCTCTTCGTCCTGACCAATTGCAACGAGCTCGCTTGGCGTGCGCGAGTGGTCGACGCGCACCACGTTCTGCTCGATGATCGGCCCCTCGTCGAGGTCGCTGGTGACGAAGTGCGCCGTCGCCCCAATCAGCTTCACGCCGCGGGCGTGAGCCTGACGGTAGGGGTTGGCCCCCTTGAACCCGGGCAGGAACGAGTGGTGGATGTTGATGGCGCGGCCCTCGAGGCGCGCGCAGAGTTCGGGGGAGAGAATCTGCATGTAGCGAGCGAGCACGACGAGCTCGATGTCGTGCTCCTCGATCGCCTCGATCACGCGGTCCTCGAACGCCGCCTTGCTGGCGGCATCCGTGATCGGCATCGACTCGAACGGAACGCTGTAGAAGCCGACCAGGTCGCGCAGGCTCCCGTGGTTGCTGAGCACAAGCGGGATCTCGACGGCGAGTTGCCCGGCGCGCTGACGGAAGAGCAGGTCGTTGACGCAATGCCCGGCGGTCGACGCGAGCACCAGGGTGCGCAAGGGGCGGCCGACGACATCGATGACGGCGTGCATGTCGTAGCGCGCGATCACGGGGTCGAGGGAGGCGTGCAACTCGGCACGGTCGGCGGGCGACTCGACCTGCAGACGGATGAAGAATCGACCGGTGTCGGCGCTCGAGAACTGCTGGCTCTCGGTGATGTTGCCGCGCGCAGCGACGATGGCGCCGCTGACCGCGTGCACGATTCCGGGCTGGTCGGCGCAGACCAGGGTGATCACCCAGTGGTGGTGAGGGGTTGCCGGGGTGAAACTGTTCATTCGCCTAGGCTACCGGCCATCCAGGCAAGGCGATGCGGCATCGGTTAGACTCATCGTTGGTCGCGCCGGATTCGCGCGGCCCCGGGCGCGCCCGTCGCGCGCAGTCGATCCGGCTCCAGGTGAGCATTCAACGGATCTGCCGTCCGTGAGTTAGTCCTTCTATGTCAAGAACCGCTGTTCCGAAGGCGCCTGTCGCCTCTTCTTCTTCTTTCCCCTGGGTCGGCCTGATCACCCTGGCCGCCGCCGTCTTTCTGTCGATCACGTCTGAGATGCTGCCGACCGGCCTGCTGCCCGAGATGAGCGAATCGCTCGGCGTGAGCGAGTCGAGCGTCGRCCTGCTGGTGACCTGGTTCGCCTTCACCGTCGTCGCCACCAGCACGACCATGGCGCATGTGACCCGGCGGCTACCCCGCCACGGTCTCGTCATCGCCGTGCTCGTCGTCTTCGCCGTCAGCAATGTGATGACCGCCTTCGCCCCGACCTATGAACTCGTCGTCGCCTCGCGGGTGCTCGGTGGACTCGCACACGGTCTGTTCTGGTCGGTCGTCGGCGCTTACGCCGCGCACCTGGTTCCCAAGGAACAGATCGGCCGCGCCGTCTCGATCACCGTCGCCGGCGGCACTCTCGCCTTCGTCTTCGGCGTTCCGCTCGCCACGGCGGCCGGGCATCTGATCGGCTGGCGGATGTCATTTGTGGCGCTCGCCGTGCTCATGCTCATCGGTGCGGTGCTCGTCTGGCGCTTCCTGCCGAAGGTCACCCACCACGCGATTCGGAACACGGACACCAACGTCACGCCGACCGTGGCACCGGGCGCGAAGAAGCTCAAAAAAGAGAAGGACCCGACCGTTGCCGCCGTCATTCTGATCTGCTGCATCACCGCGCTGATCATGGTCGGCCACTACACCTTCTACACCTACATCGCGCCGTACCTGATCGACGTACTGGGAGTCGGCACCGACGGGCTCGCCCCGCTGCTCTTCGTCTTCGGAATTGCCGGCGCCGTCGGGCTGCTGCTCTCGGGCACCGTCTTCGGACCCCGCCCGCAGCTTGGCATCATGCTGGCCGTGATCGTGTCGGCGCTCAGCGTGAGTGCATTCGCCCTGTTCGCCAGCAACCTCCCCGTCGCGATCGCCGCCTTTGTGCTCTGGGGCATCGCATTCGGCACCTTCCCGCCTCTCCTGCAGACCCGGATGCTGCACACCGCGTCGGTGCGATTCCGGGACACCGCGAGCGCCTTCTACACGACGGCGTTCAACGCCGGAATCGGTGGTGGCGCGCTTCTCGGCGCCATCGTGCTGAACGTTGTCGGACTCAACATGCTGCCGTTCGTTTACGTCGGACTCCTGGCGGCGGCCTGCGCGCTGCTCGTTGTCAGCGACATCGTGATTCGCCGGAAGGCGCTGGCCTAGCCCGTCGCCGTTAGCCCGCCGCCGAGCCGTGCCGAATGACCATTTCGAGTGCTCACGAATGGTGATTCGACACGGTTCGACGCCCGCAAGGACCGCCTACGTGGACTGATCGTCTCCGGCTTGGTCGGCGAGCGGACGGTTGGCCACCACCGGCACGTGCCCGGTGAAGCCCTCCCGTTCGACGGCGATGGCGAAGATCCGGTCGCGGCAGAGGAACCACCCTCCGATCAGCGCCGGGATGATGATGATGAGTGAGCTGATCGTGAGCGTGCCGACGGGCCAGTCGAACGCCATCAGCACCAGCACACCGACGAGAAACAGCAGCGTGAGATAGCCCGAGTACGGTGCCCACATCATCCGGAACGCCGGTCTCGCGATGAGTCCCTTCTTCGACCAGGCCAGCAATCGCAGCTGGCAGAGCACGATCATTCCCCACGAACTGACGATGCCGATCGCCGCCGCGTTCAGCACGATTTCGAATGCCTCCTGCGGAACAAACGCGTTCAGGCCGACGCCGAGCAATGTGACGACGCCGGTGAGCAGGATGCCACCGAACGGCACCCCGTGACGGCTGAGGTGGCTGGCGAAGCGCGGGGCCGATCCGGCCAACGACATCGAGCGCAGGATGCGACCGGTTGAGTAGAGCCCGGCGTTCAGCGACGAGAGCGCGGCTGTGAGCACGACGAGGTTCATGATCACGTCGACACCCTCCAGGCCGATGCTGCCGAAGAAGGTCACGAACGGGCTTTCCCCGGCTTTGTAGTCGGAGTACGGCAGCAGCAGGGAGAGCAGCAGGATGGATCCGACGTAGAAGACGGCGATCCGGATGATGACCGTGTTGATGGCCTTCGGCATCACCTTTTCGGGGTTCTTCGTCTCGCCGGCCGTTGTGCCGACAAGTTCGATCGCCGCGTAGGCGAAGACGACGCCCTGCACCACCAGAACCGTGGCGATCAAACCGTTCGGAAACCAACCGCCGTTGTCGGCAATGAGCGAGAAGCCCACTTGCTGGCCGGGGATCGGTGTGCCGAAGATGACCATCCAGGTGCCGACCACGAGGAAAGCGATGATGGCGACCACCTTGATCAGTGCGAACCAAAACTCCATCTCACCGAACACCTTCACCGAGAGCAGGTTGAGCGAGAGCACGATGCCGAGCGCGAGCAACGCATACAACCACTGCGGAACGGCCCCGAATGGCGCCCAATACTTGGCGAAGAATCCCATATACAGCGCGACGGCGGTCACATCGACGATGGCGGTCATGGCCCAGTTCAGCCAGTAGAGCCATCCCGTCACGAACGCCGTTTTCTCTCCGAAGAACTCGCGGGCGTAGGAGATGAATGAGCCGGACGAGGGGCGGTGAAGCACCAGCTCGCCGAGGGCACGCAGAATCAGGAACGCGAAAAACCCGCAGATCGCGTAGACGAAAACGAGCGAGGGTCCGGCTGTGGCCAGGCGTCCGCCCGAGCCGAGGAACAACCCGGTGCCGATCGCACCACCGATCGCGATCATCTGCACCTGGCGAGCCTTCAGGCCTTTGTGCAGCCCGGCATCCTCGTGAACCGTGACCGCATCGACGATGTGCTCGACGGGGGTCTCGAGGTGGTCGGGCAGGTGCTCGACGTGCGGATGGCCGTGCGGCGGATGCACGTGCGGCGGATCGGGAGGTTGCTGCCGTGTCTGCTCTGCCCCGCTCCCGGCCGGAGCGGGAGGTAGGGTACTGTCGTTCGGTTCGCCAGGTCTGCTCGTCATTGTGCATGCTCCGAATCAATCGGGTGTGCGGCCCAACTTTACTCCGGCAGACCCCCGGCTGTACCCCGGATGTGGGTCAAACTTTCAGATCGGATCAGATCAGGCGCCGCCCGGCGGCGAACACCGCCTCGACCTCGAACCCGTCGTTCAGGAGCACCGCGTCGGCCGCGAAGCCCA
The DNA here is from genome assembly GCF_052113185.1 of Leifsonia sp. YAF41. NCBI lineage: Bacteria > Bacillati > Actinomycetota > Actinomycetes > Micrococcales > Microbacteriaceae > Leifsonia > Leifsonia sp. YAF41. The sequence continues at coordinate 124,212 of NZ_JBFRCS010000008.1, read as the reverse complement.
CCGCGAGAGCGCCGAGATCGTGGGAGCGTCCGATCGCACGGGCCGGCGTCGAGGTGAGGGCGGCGACCGCTTCTTCGATCGACACACCGACCTCGGTGACGGCGCGGCGCAGGGCGACATCCATGGTCAGGGTCGAGCCGGCGATCGAGCCGCCCTCGGTCAGCCGGGCGACGCCATCGGTCACCGTGACCGGCAGGGTGCCGAGAATGTACGCACCGTCGGCGGCGCCGGTGGCGGCCATCGCGTCGGTGATCAGCGCGATGCGGCCGGGTGCCCCGGCGAAGGCGAGCCGAACCACCTCCGGATGCACGTGCACGCCGTCGTTGATGACCTCAAGGGTGACATGGGGCGAGCGGGTGGCCGCGGCGACCGGACCCGGTGCTCGGTGATGGATGCCACGCATGCCGTTGAAGGCATGCGTCAGAATCGAGGCGCCGGCGTCGAAGGCGGCACGCGCGGTGTCGTAGTCGGCGGCGCTGTGTCCGACCGCCACCGCGACACCGTCGGCGGTGAGCTGCCGAATGGCCTCGAATGCGCCGGGAAGCTCGGGGGCCAGCGTCACCTGACGGATCGTGCCGCGGCCGGCGGCGAGCAGTCGGCTGATCGAATCGGGGTCGGCGGCACGCAACAGGTCGGGATCGTGAGCACCGCGGAACTCGGTGTCGAGGAACGGTCCTTCGAGGTGCGCACCGAGAATGAGTGGGTTCTGCTCGGCCGCGTCGGCGATGACCGCGACGCGCGCTTCCAGGTCGGACTGCCCGGCGGTGACCAGGGAGAGCACGGCCCGGGTGGTGCCATGCCGGTGGTGCACGGCCAGGGCGGTGGCGATGTCGGCTGCGCCGAGGTCGAACGCCGCCCCGCCGCCGCCGTGGCAGTGGATGTCGACGAAGCCGGGAGTGAGCAGGCGGCCGGCCGCATCCGTCACCGTCGTGTGCGGGCTGGCGAACGCCTGCCAGCCGGGGCCGGTGCCGACGCCGGAAATGGTGTCGCCGCTGAACGCAACCCAGGAATCGGCGATGCTCTGACCGTTGGAGACGAGGCGCGCGGAATGGATGATCACGTCGGTGGGATTCATCAGGCGACGATCACGGCGATGCCGTTGTCGTTGAACGCGGCGACCTGTTCGTCGGTGATTCCCGCGTCGGTGATCAGCGTGCTGAACAGCTTGGATCCGCCGATCGTCGCAAACGCGATGACCCCGATCTTGCTCGAATCCGCGACGACCACGGCCCGGGAGGCGCGGCTGGCCATCAGCGCGTTCACCGCGGCTTCTTGCTCATCGTGCACGGTGGCACCCATCACCGGGTCGATGCCGTTCACGCCGATGAAGGCGAGGTCGAGGGTGATCTTGCGCAGCATCACATCGCTGTACGGTCCGACCAGCTCGTAGGAGCGCGGGTGAACGACGCCGCCGGTGACGACGGTTTTGATCTGGGGGCGCATGGCCAGCTGGGCCGCGATATTGATGGCGTTGGTCACCACGGTCAGGCTGGAGTGGGGGGATGCCTCCATGATGTCGGCGCGAGCGCAGAGCACCGCCGCGATCGAGGTGCTGGTCGTGCCACCACAGAGCCCGATCACCGCGCCGCGCTGAACCAGGGCGCTCGCCGCGTGGGCGATCTGCAGTTTCTCGGGAGCGTGCTGCTCCTTCTTGTACCGGATCGGAAGGTCGTAGGCGACGGTCTGACCGGTCGCTCCGCCGCGCGTGCGCGTGAGCAACTGCTGCTCGGCGAGCGTGTCGAGGTCGCGGCGCGCGGTGGCAGCCGACACGTGCAGCTTGGTGATGATGTCTTCGACATCGAGATGACCCGTCTCGGCGAGCAGGTCAAGCACAGCGGTGAGGCGCTCTGCGCGGTTCATGGTTACCCCTTTATGTCCACTGCAAGTGTCGCATCCGTGCCGGTGGCAACGGCGGCGCCACTCGCGAACAGAGTGAGCAGTCTCGCGGCCTCTCCGGCGACGGCCTCGCGCCCTGCCGCCACGTATTTGCGGGAATCGACGACGGTTTCATGCTCGGCCAGGTAGCCGCGAATCGCGGCGGTGAAGAACCCGTTGAGGTGCGTCGAGACGTTGATCTTGGTCATTCCGGCCCGAATCGCGGCGACGATCTGGTCGTCGGCGACACCCGACGAACCGTGCAGCACCAGCGGAACAGTCAGGGCGGCACGCAGCTGGGCGATCAGCTCGAGATCGAGCGCAGCGTTGCGTGCCGTCATCGCGTGAGAGGAGCCGACGGCCACGGCCAGTGCATCGACGCCTGTTGCGCTCACAAAAGAAACGGCCTCGGCGGGATCGGTGCGCACACCGGGAGCATGCGCGCCGTCTTTGCCGCCGACTTTGCCGAGCTCGGCCTCGACGAAGATGCCGGCCGTGTGCGCGTACGCCCGCACCCGGGCGGTGGCCGCCACGTTCTCGGCGTAGGGCAGGTGCGCGCCGTCGTACATCACCGAGCCGAAGCCGAGATCGACCGCCTCGAGCGCCAGGCGCTCGTCTTCGGCGTGGTCGAGATGCACGGCCACCGGCACGGATGCCGCCCCCGCGATCGCGAGGCTGGCCAGCGCGATGGGCGAGAGGCCTCCGTGGTACGTGGCGCAGTTCTGGGAGATCTGAAGAATCACAGGCAGGCCGGCGCGTTCGGCGCCGGCGACAAGCGCCTCGGCTGTCTCGAGGTGGATCACGTTGAACGCGCCGATGCCGGTGCCGGCCGTGGCGGCGCCCTGCATGAGCGCGCGAGTGGGAGTGAGCGTCATGGGTTCTCTCGATCGGTCGGGACGTAAATCTGGGAGCCTGAGCTCAGGGGGCCAGAGGTCTGGGTGTTGGCGGCCGGCTCATCGAAACTCAGCTCGTCGGCGGCCAGCGTGTCGAAGAGCAACTCGCCGGCGAGAGCCTGGTGTTCGGGCGAGATGTCGCCGGCGAGCGGCATCAGCACCGCGGCGGCCGACCACGCGGTGGCGGCCCTCAGCACCTGGTCGATCTGGTGCTGCCCCGTCGCAAAGGCGACGGCGGCTGCGGCGACGGCCGCGTCGCCGGCACCGGTGGGATTGCCGTGCAGAACCCGGGGGAGGCGGGCGGAGCGGGGGTGCTCTGGATCGGTGGCGGAGAGTGCGACCATTCCCGCTTCGCCGAGCGAGAGCAGCACCAGGCCCGCCCCGAGGCTGAGCAGATGCCGGGCACCGGCGAGCGGATCGCCGAGTCCCGTCGCGTCGGCGAGTTCCTGGCGGTTGGGTTTCAGTACCGTCGCGCCGGCGGCGGCAGCGGCGAGGAGCCCGGCGCCCGAGGTATCGATGATGCTCGGCACTCCGCGGGCCGCGGCGAGTGCGACGAGGCGCGGATAGAAATCGAGGGGGGCACCGGCCGGCAGGCTTCCCGAGCCGACGAGGCAGCGGGCCGCCGGCAGAGCGGATGCGACGGCATCCGTCAATGACTGCCACTCGGCGGGCGTGTGGTTCTCACCGTTCTCGGTGAACATCGTCGTCTGGTCGGTGTCCTGTTCGACGAACGCGATCGTGCGTCGCGTGGGCGCCTGCACCCGAACCAGCTGGTGAGTCACCGTGCTGGCGGCGAGTTCCGCGGCGAACTCGTCGCCCGACGCTCCGCCGACCGGAGCGATGGCCAGCACCCGGTGACCCTGCTGGTGCACCACGCGGGCCACATTGAGGCCCTTGCCGCCGGCGCGCACGAAGGCGGCCGCGACGCGGTTCGTGTCGCCGAGGCGCACGACATTCACCGGGTAGGTCAGATCGAGTGCCGGGTTCGGCGTGACGGTGACGATCATGCAGACGTGCCAACGGCGGTCAGGGCCGGATCGTGAGCCGAATCGCGCACCAGGTCGCGTGCGCGCAGCGCCGCACCGAGCAGGCCGGCGTTCTCGCCGATCAGGGCCGGCACGAGCGCGGGGCGACGGTGGAAGCTGAGCAGCGCGTCGACGCGCCGACGCAGGGGAACGAACAAGGTGTCGCCGGCCTGGGCCAAACCGCCGCCGATGACCACGGCTTCGGGGGCGAACACGGCCGCGAGCTGGGCGATGCTGAGCGCGAGTGCGTCGAGAGCCTCGCCCCAGATCTGGTCTGCCGTCTCGTCGCCGGCCGCGGCCCGAGCCAACACGTCGCGGGCGCCGGTCGGGCGCACTCCGGTGCGCTCCTCATACCGACGTGCGATGGCTCCGGCCGAGGCGATCGTCTCGAGGCAGCCGCGCGAACCGCAGGCACAGACCGGGCCGTTCGGGTCGACGATGCAATGACCGATCTCGCCCGCGTAGCCTCCGCCGGTGTGCGCGTGGCCATCGACGAACAGCGAGGCCGCGATGCCGGTGCCGATGACCATCACGACGAGGTCGCGATACGGTCGTCCGGCGCCCAGCCGAAACTCTGCCTCGCCGGCGGCCCGCACATCATGCGAGAACGTGGTCGGCAGGTGCACGAGCTGCTCGGTCAGCCGCTTGAACTCCACATTCGACCAGTGAAGGTTCGTCGACAGGATGCCGATCCCCGCGTCATCGTCGACGAGGCCCGGCGCAAGCAGTCCCACGGCGCGCGGGCTGACACCGGGGAAGTCGGCAGCGAACTGCAGTGTGAGCTCGTGCACGCGCGCGATCACCGCGGGCGCCGTGCGCGCGCCATCGAGCGGAGTCGGAGTACGGCTGAGCCCGAGCATGCGCCCCGAGCCGTCGAAGAGGGCGGCTTTGGTGTCGGTGCCGCCCACATCGATCGCGATGACGGCATCGCCGTCGCCGAGGGGGAGTGCTTCTGTCGTCACTGCGGTCGGGGCCGCTCTGCTGGGTCTCACGAAGCCAGAATGACAGAACGGGTGAGGTTGCGCGGTTCGTCGGGGTTCAGCCCCTTCGCCCTGGCGCGCAGCAGCGACAGCTTCTGCGCCCGGATGAGGTCGGCCAGCGGATCGAGCTCGCTCGAGATGAACCGGGCGCCGGTGGCTGCGACATCCTGGTCGATGCCCTCGGGAGCGGCGCCGAACATCCAGGTGACACGGCCAGGTGCTGCAATGCTGATCGGGCCGTGGCGGTACTCCATCGCGGGGTATGACTCGGTCCAGGACTGCGACGCCTCACGCATCTTCAGCGCGGCCTCGTGCGCCAGGCCGACGGTCCAGCCGCGACCCAAGAAGGTGACCTGTTCGGCCGCGACGAGGTCGTCATCGAGCTCGTCGGCAACGGCGATCCGGGCGTCGTCAATCGCCGCAGTCAGGTCTTCGCCGAGCGAGGCGCGCAGGAAGGCGAGAGCAGTGGTGGCGAACCGGGTCTGCACGACCGACTGCTCGTCGGCGAACGGCAGGGCGATCAGGTCGTCGACCTCGTCGACGAAGGGGGAGGCGGTATCGCCGACGATGCCGATGATGCGAGTGCGGCCGCGCTGGGCGCCGACGAGTTCGCGCACCTCGCTCGTCGTTCCCGACCGGGTGAGGGCGATGATCGCGTCGTAGTCGCGGTCGACGAAGGCCTCGGATGCCGCGAACGCGTCGGTGACGCCGTGACCGCCACTCTCCCGCAGCGCCGCGTAGGCCTGCGCCATGAACCAGGACGTGCCACAGCCGACAATGGCCACCTTCGCGCCGGAGACGGGAAGGATCGCGTGCTCCGCATGCATCCCGGCAGCACGAGCCCAGGTCTCAGGCTGCGAAGCGAGCTCGACGGCCATGTGTTCGGGGGTGGGGGTCATGGCGGTGCTCCTCGAGGTTCTGTGAGTAGGTGTGGGGTGTTCGAGCGGGTTTACACCCGCCAAAGTGATCGAAGATGATCGTAACAGTAGTTCCGCAATCATTTCATGAATGTTTCTTGATTGTAAAGGATCATAACAATTTCGGTCCAAACCCTTGACTTGGGCGAAAAATGCTTACAGGATGTGTCCGGCGGCTGAACAATCTTGATTGGTTGGGCGCTCAAGTAGTCATCAGTAGTCATCGCGATTGTGAGATCCGAGGGCGACCTGAACCACACGCAACGTCGCGAGAGGCTCTTTTTGCGGCGGCTCTGCACCCAACAGTGAGGAATGCACCACTATGAAAAAGTCTTTGCGAATCGGAGGCATCGTCGCGACTGCGGCGCTGGCCACCATGTCGCTCGCATCCTGTGGCTTCAGCAGCGGCGATGCTGCCGACTCCGGATCCGACGGATCGGCAACGACCATCAGCTTGCTCGTTCCCAGCTACTCCGACGCCACCAAGGGCCTCTGGGAAGGCGTCATCAAGGACTTTGAAGCGGAAAACACCGACATCAAGGTCAAGCTTGAGGTGCAGTCGTGGGACAACCTCGACAGCGTGATCACCACCAAGGTCTCCAGCAACAAGGCTCCCGACATCATGAACGGCGGCCCGTTCGCCGGCTTCGCCGCCGACGACCTGCTCTACCCGATCAAGGATGTCGTCTCCGCTGACACCCTCGCCGACTTCCAGCCGTCGTTCGTCGAAGGCGCCTCGGTTGACGGCGTGCAGTACGGCGCCCCGCTGATCGCATCCGCTCGTGCACTGTTCGTCAACACCGACCTGCTCGCGCAGGCCGGTGTCGCCGAAGTGCCGAAGACCTGGGACGAACTGCTCGCCGCGTCGAAGAAGATCGCTGCGATCGGCGGCGGAGTGGCCGGCTACGGCATGCCGCTCGGTTCCGAAGAGGCGCAGGCTGAAAGCGCGATCTGGTTCTACGGAGGCGGCGGAACCTTCGGCGACGCCAAGGAGATCACCGTCGACACCCCGACGAACCTCACCGCTGCGCAGTTCATGCAGAAGATGGTCGACGAGGGCGCAACCCAGCCCGACGCCGGTGCCACCGACCGCAGCCCGCTGATGGACGTCTTCGTGCAGGGCAAGATCGGCATGATCATCGGCCTCCCGCCGACCGTCGGCCAGATCGCCGAGAACAACGCGGCGCTCAAGTACTCGATCAACCCGATCCCGACCGTTGACGGCGCGCCGTTCACGCTCGGTGTGGCTGACCACCTGATGGCGTTCAAGAACGACGAAGACGCCAAGAAGAAGGAAGCCATCACCAAGTTCCTCGACTTCACGTTCTCGGCTGATCAGTACGTGAACTGGGTCACCACCGAGAAGTTCCTGCCGACCACCAAGTCGGGCGCCGAGCAGATGAACGGCGACAAGGACCTCGCTCCGTTCCTCGCCGCTCTGCCGAACGCCAAGTTCTACCCGAGCACCAACCCGAAGTGGTCGGCCACCGACGCCGCCTTCAAGGCGCTCATCGGCCAGGTCGCCCAGGGCAAGGACCCGCAGGCAGTTCTGACTGAGATCCAGGCAAAGGTCGACGCCGGCTAGGCGTTCACCTCAGTTGCGGTGGTCGTGTTTCCGGCCGGTGTTCCGGCGAGAACACGACCACCGCTCCCTACTTAAAGACACATTTTGACCCGCAGTTCTCGACACGCATCGGTGATTGACCCCCATGACACGAACTTTGAATGACGCCCCGCCCGAGGCGCGACCGACGAAGAGTCGCCGCCCGGCGGCGGTCGGCTCCCGCTGGTCCGATCTTCTCGCCGCGCTGCCCTGGATCGGCCCGGCGCTCATCCTGATCTTCGGCGTCGTGCTGTTTCCGGCGATCGTCATGTTCTACAACTCGACGCGCGACATCAGCATCAGCGGGATCGATAAGGGACCGGTCGGCTTCGCGAACTATGCGACCCTCCTCGCCTTCGAGCCGCTCGGCGGCATCATGCTGCGCACCCTGATCTGGGTCGTCGCCGTGGTCGGCATCACCGTCGTGCTCTCTCTCGCCCTCGCCCAACTGCTGAACAAGGCATTCCCCGGTCGGCGCCTGGTGCGCATGGCCGTGATCGTTCCCTGGGCGGCGAGCGTGGTGATGACCACCCTCGTCATCTACTACGGCCTCGAGGGGTACATCGGCATCATCAACAAATTCTTGGTGGACATCCACCTGATCGACGAGCCCTACGGCTGGACGAAGAACGCCGTCAGTGCGTTCAACTGGTCGATCGGCATCGCCGTGTTCGTGTCGCTGCCGTTCACCACCTACACGATTCTCGCCGGGCTGCAGAGCGTGCCCGGTGACGTGCTCGAGGCGGCGAAGATGGATGGCGCCGGCCCGGTGCGCACCTACTTCCGCGTGATTCTCCCGCAGCTGCGCGGCGCTCTCGCTGTCGCCGTGCTGATCAATATCATCAACGTCTTCAACTCGCTGCCGATCCTGAAGGTGATGACCGGGTCGATCCCGGGCTACGACGCCGACACGATCATCACGATGATCTTCAAATACATCCAGAACGAGCACAAGATCGACGTCGCCAGCGCCCTCAGCGTGGTCGCGTTCCTGATCGTGATCGTGATCGTCGCGGCCTACGTGAAGATCGTCAAGCCCATGAAGGAGGTCTGATCATGACCGAACTCGACACGGCGATCAACGCCCCGATCGATCAGAGCCTCGACGCGGCACCCGCCCAGACGGCATCCGCCCCGCTTCTGCCGAGCAAGCCACGCAAGCGCCGGTTCACGACGGATCAGGTTCCGCTCGGTTCAGTGGTGCTGCGGATGATCGTCGGCGCCATCGTGCTGATCATCTTCGTGTTGCCGTACCTGATCATGTTCTTCGGTTCGGTCAAGACGAAGAGTGAGATTCGCTCGGTCAACCCGACCTACCTGCCGACGACCTGGAACTTCGACAACTACATCACCATGTGGTCGGCGCCAGAGACGCCCCTCGTGCAGAACCTCATCTCCACCATCGTCATCGCCGTCTTCGCGACGATTCTGGTGCTGGCCGTCTCACTTCCCGCCGCGTACTACACCGCTCGGTTCAAATTTCCCGGCCGGTTGGCGTTCCTCTTCCTCGTCATCGTCACGCAGATGCTGCAGCCGGCCGTGCTGACCTCGGGCCTCTTCCGCCAGTTCAGCTTCTTCGGACTCACCGACACCTGGGTCGCGATGATCATCATCAACGCCGCCTTCAACCTGGCGTTCGCGACCTGGATCATGCATAGTTTCTTCGCCGGCGTGCCCAAAGAGGTCGACGAGGCGGCACAGATCGACGGCGCCGGACGCCTGGCCGTGCTGTTCAAAATCAACCTGCCACTGGTCTGGCCGGGCATCGTCACGGCGATCGTCTTCACCTTCGTCTCGTGCTGGAACGAGTTCGCGGCCAGCCTGGTCATCCTGTCCACCGACGGAAACCAGCCGTTGTCGGTCGCGCTGACGAAATTCGTCGGGCAGTACGAGACGAGCTGGCACTACGTGTTCGGCGTCTCGATCGTGGCCATCCTGCCGGTGGTGCTCTTGTTCCTGCTGATTGAGAAGCGCTTGGTCGGCGGCTTGACGGCCGGCAGCGTCAAGTAGCCCACGCCGCGGAGCCGTGCGTCGCGCTCTCGGTGGTCGAGGAGCGAGCGAGCGCAGCGAGCCCGTGTCTCGAGACCCCGCAAGCCCTTCCTCAGACGCAACCCGCGTTCAAAGATTGGCTCGCGAGATCTCGAGACGCGGCCTCCTTCGTCGGCTGCTCCTCGATCAACGAAATGGCCTCGCCGGGCCTACGCGCCGAGCGCCGCCGTCGGGGAGGTTCGCGCCGCCCGCATCGCCGGCAAGACACCGGCGACCGCTCCCACCAGCACGGTCACGCCGACGCCGGCGACCAGCACCGCCGGAGGGATCGACACCAACCATCCGTTGCCGTGCGCAACGAGCGCGGTGATTCCCCAGCCGAGGAGTGTTCCCACCACTCCGCCGTAAGCGGCCAGGAGCATCGCCTCCACGAGAAACTGCGAACGGATATGGCCCCGGGTGGCTCCCAAGGAGCGGCGCAACCCGATCTCGCGACGTCGCTCCAACACCGAGATGACCATGGTGTTCGCCACCCCGATGCCGCCGACGAGCAGCGCGATCGAGCCGACGCCGACGAGCAGCCCGGTGAATGCCTGGTCGATGGTGTTCTTGGCGGCGAGGGCGTCGGACGGTCGGCTCACCCCCACTTCGTTGGGTGACTCTGGGTTGATGGTCGCGGGCAGCAGGGCCCGAACGGCCTCGACCGACTCTTCGGCGGAACGCTCGTAGATCACCGTCGGCGAGCCGTCGAAACCGAACGCTTCTGCGGCGAACGCCGCCCCGACCAGAGCCGCACTGTCGAGCTCCGGGGCAAGCGGTGAGGGCTTCAGGATGCCGACGACCGAGAACTGTGTTCCGCCGAGCCAGACCTGCGTGCCCACACTGCGGATGCCGAGCCGCTCGGCCGCGGTCGAACCGAGCACGACCGCGGGGTAGCGCTCGGTGGCGGCGTTCAGCCAGGAGCCGGCGAGTAGTTCGCTGCCGGTGGCTTCAAGCAGATGCGCATCGGCGGCGTGAACTGTCAGACCCGCGGTCGATCCGGTGTCGATATAGGTGTTGCGGTAGACGTGCACCTCGCTCAGGGCGGCCGTCCAACTGGCCTGCTCGACTCCGTCGATCCGGCGCACCCGCTCAACCGCATCGACCGGAAGCGTCGATTCTTTGCCGAAGAAATCATCGCCCGCCGATGCGGTGAGCAGGTTGGTGCCGAGCGCCGAGAGTTTCTCGCGCACGAGCGCCTCACTGGAGGTTGAGATCCCGATCACCGCGATCATCGCGGCGATCCCGATCGCAATCCCGAGAGCCGAGAGCATGGCACGTAGCGGATGCGCGCGCAGGCCGTGGAAGCCCAGCCCGACGAGATCCTGCGGGCGCAGCCGGGAACGCAGCGGCGCGCTCATGAGGGCACCCCGGCGAGCTTCAACGTTGTCGGCGCATCCACGCTGCGAGCACGGCGCATGCCCGCGTCTCGCGCATCGTCGACGACCCTGCCGTCGCGCAGTGACACCCGGCGCGGCACCAGATCGGCGACACCGAGGTCGTGGGTGATCACGACGACGGTCGTTCCGGCAGCGTTCAACTCCTGCAAGATCTCGATCACTCCCTCCCCGGATTTGGTATCGAGGGCGCCGGTCGGCTCGTCGGCCAGGATGAGTGCCGGCTCGCCGACCACCGCGCGCGCAATTGCCACCCGTTGGCGCTCGCCGCCCGACAGCTCGCGGGGGCGGTGTCGCATTCGGGCGCCGAGTCCCACGCGTTCGAGCGCATGTTCGGCGCGGGCCCGGCGTTCCTTCGGCGGCATGCCGGTGTAGAGCAACCCTTCTGCCACATTGTCGAGCGCCGGCACCCCGTCGGCGAGATGGTATTGCTGAAAGACAAAGCCGATGGTGTGGGCGCGCAGGGCAGACAGCTCGGCATCGGTCATCGTGCCGACGTCGTGACCGGCAATGTGCACCTCGCCAGTGCTGGCCAGATCAAGAGTCCCGACGAGGTTGAGCAGGGTTGATTTTCCTGAACCGCTCGGCCCCACTACCGCGACCATCTCGGCGCGTTCGATCAGAAGGTCGACCTCGGAGAGCGCGACGGTGGCTGGAGAACCGTAGGAGCGGGACACTCCGGCGAGTCTCACGATCGGCGGCGAAGCGAGCACGGTCGCGCTCATTGCCCGACCACCACAGCCGCGCCCTCGACGAGTTTGCCCGACACGATCTCCACCATTCCGTCGGCAAAAGCTCCGAGCTCGACCGGAACGATTGTGCTGTTTGTGCCCTTAAGCGTTTCCACGGCGAAGCCGCCACCCGGCTGGGCCAAGAGGGCCAGCACAGGAACGAGCAGCGCGTCGGCGCTCTTGGTGAGCGCGAGCGTGAGGCTCACACTCACATCGCTGAACGCGTCGGCCTGGGCCGGATCGTCGAGGCTGATGGTGATCGGCAGCTTGAGCGATTTGCCGCCCATGCCGTCGTCCTTCTCGACCGGGGCACCGACCGTCGTGATGGTTCCCGGTACCGCAGTGCCATCGGGCAGCATGACGCTGACCGCGCTGCCGACCGCCGCGACCTCTTTGAGGTTCGGCGCGATGAAGCCGCTCACGCGTTTCTCGGTGTCAGAGACCGAGACGATGGCGGGGCCCGCCGCATCACCGATCGCCGCCTTGCGTTCGGCGATCCTGACCGGTGCCGCGCCGAAGACGATGCGGCCGGGTTCGATGGCGCCGGTCTTCTCAAGGCCCAGTGACTTCTGCCATTTCTCGATGGCAGTCGCCGTGCTCTGGGCGAACTCCTCATCAGGTTCACGCTCGAAGAATCCGAGGGCGGCGAGGTTCTGCTCGAGCTGCAACACGTCGCGTCCGTCTTCGACGCCGAGCGACAGCGCGCGCCACATCGGCAAGCTGCCGAGAAACAGCAGAACGGGCTGGTCGTCGATTCGGAACAGTTCGCCGCCCTGACCGACTGTCGCACCGGCATCCGTCACCGCGGTGACCGTGCCGCCAAGAGTCGTGCCCAGTTCGTGAGTGCCGGCAAAGGCGAGCGTGCCCTTGACGCGCACCCGCTCAATGAGGTCACCGCGGGAGACATTGACGGTTTCCACGTCGACGACCTCGTGTGAGGCGTCAGCGGATGCACCGGGTCGGGGAATCAGGATCAGCGCGGCGACCACAGCGGCGACGGCGACAGCGGCCCCGCCGATCAGCCACGGTGCGCGGCGGCGTCGCATGGTGATGGTCATTCGCCGCCCACCTCCGCCTTCATCTGCATCATCGGGGAACCGGATTCCTCGCTGCACGAGTCCATGACGGCGGGGTCGTACTCGTCGGCCGGCATCGCCTTGATTGTGATTCCGCCGCCCTTGCTCACCTCGGGATCCGGATAGTCGTAGCCGGCCTCACGCATGCATTTCGCGAATTTGAGCATGCTCTCCTGCATCTCTTCCGGGCTCGGCATGCCCGGCGGAATCGGCATCTCACCGAGCTTCTTCGTGCAGACCTTGGAGGCGGCCTCATACTCCTTGATGTCGAAGTCGCCTTCCTGCGTGGTCATCGTCGAGCCGGAGGACTCTGAGTCGTCGTCGAGACCGCCGGAAGCACCATCGACTGACGTGACGGCGAAGCTCCCCATCTCGACGCCCTCGTCTTTCATGCAGCTCGTGAAGTCGTGCTGCCAATCCTCGAAGGCAGCTTGCTCGTTTCCGCTCTTCAATTCGCCGGCGTCGGCTGACCCGCCGCTCGGGGAACCGGCCGTGCAGGCGCTCAGCGCGGCAACGAGACCGATCGCCGCGAACAGGGCGAGACCGGTGCGGCCGCCGCGCAGGCGGGAACCTCGGGTTTCGATGATGGGCATGGTGTGTCCTCTCTGTCGCCTCCTCGGCTGAGGGGCGAAACCAGCACACCGCGAGCGTCGTCGCGAGAGGGTCAAGCGCAGCCTTGACCTTTCTTTGACCTCTGCTCTGTTCTACTGGAGGAAAGGATGGTGATCGGCGTGCGTGTATTGGTGGTCGAAGACGAGCCGTATCTGGCTGAGGCGGTGCGCGCCGGTCTTGTTCTGGCGGCGATTGCGGCCGATGTCGTCGGCGACGGCGATGCAGCGCTGGCCGCGATCGATGTGAACTCCTACGACGTGATTGTTCTCGACCGGGACATCCCCGGTACTCACGGCGACGAGGTCTGTCGCATCCTGTCGGCCCGGCCCGAGCGGCCGGCGATCCTCATGCTGACCGCCGCCCGGCGGATGAACGACAAGGTCGGCGGGTTGGAGCTCGGAGCCGACGACTACCTCACCAAGCCGTTCGATTTTCCGGAGCTGACGGCACGCATCCGGGCGCTGGGTCGACGTATTTTCACGGCCCATCCGCCGCAGCTGACTGCCGGAGGGGTGACCCTCGACCCGTTTCGTCATGAGGTGTTTCGGGACGGGCGTTTCGTGCGACTCGGACGCAAAGAATTTGCCGTGCTCGAGGTGTTGTTGCGCGCTCGCGGCGGAGTGGTCAGCGCCGAGACTCTGCTGGAGAAGGCGTGGGACGAGAACGCCAACCCCTTCACCAACTCGGTGAAGGCCACCATGAGCACGCTCCGCCGCAAGCTGGGGGAGCCCTGGCTGATCCGTACAGAGGCGGGGGTCGGCTATGCCATCGACAACGCAGCCGGCTAGGAACTCCGGAGCGACGGTCGGCGCACCGGTCGCACCGGTCAAGCACCGCCTCACGGTGCGCGCGCGACTCGCGCTCACCTACGCCGGACTGGTCACCGTGGCCGGCGTGGTGCTGCTCACAATTGTGTCGATCTTCATCGGCGTGATTCCCTCCTATGAATTCGCCACCACCGCGATCGCGCCTGGCGGCATCGCCGCACCGGCCTCTCCCCTCGGCATCGCGGTGCCGGAGTCCAGTGTCGGCGGCCCCGCAGAAATGCTCTACGACCCCGGCCTGTTGAGCACCACTGGCACCCTCAGCGCGGTCGTCACCGTCAGCTCGCGCGGGGACATCCTGCATCTTTTGTTGTGGGTCTCGGCCGGCGCCCTCGTGCTCCTCGCGGCCGGGGGAGCCTGGGCCGGCTGGTTCGTCGCAGGACGGATGCTGCGCCCGCTGCAATTCGTGAACGCGGCAGCCCGTCAGGCGAGCCGCGGCCAACTCGACCACCGGATCGCATTCGCCGGACCACGCGACGAGATCTCGGAGCTTGCCGACAACTTCGACGAGATGCTCACCGAGATCGAGCGCTCCGTCGATTCGCATCGGCGGTTCTCCGCCAACGCCTCGCACGAGTTGCGCACTCCGCTGGCGACGACGCGGGCAATGCTCGACGTCGCGCTGAGTCCGAGCAACCCGCTGAGCTCCGAGCAGCGGGCACTCCTCGGACGTCTGCGCGAAACGAACGAGCGCAGCATCGACACCGTCGAGTCGCTGCTCGATCTCACCGAGATCGAATCGGTGGCGTCGCACGTCGAGGCCGTCGACCTCGCCCACCTCGCCGTGTCGGTGATCGCCGAGACGCAGGCCGAGGCCGAACGCGCCGGGGTGCTGTTACTGCCCCAACTCGCGCCGGCCGTGGTCGAGGGGGACCCGGTGCTGTTGCGGCAGCTCGTCGCGAACCTTCTGCAGAATGCGATCCGGCACAACGACCGGGGCGGCACGGTCATCCTCGACACGAGCACGAGTGACCATGGGGTGGTGCGCATCACCGTGGCCAACGACGGCGACCTGATTGCGGCGGATGCCGTTGCCCGGCTGGCCGATCCGTTCTTCCGCGGGCGTGGGCGCACGAGCGCGGCGGCCGATCGCGGGCGCGGTCTCGGGTTGTCGATTGTGGCTGCGATCGTGGCACGCCACAGCGCGGTTCTGGAACTCACCGCCCGCCCGGCCGGCGGACTGGTGGCGGAGGTCAGCTTCGACCCGTCGTCGTCCTGACGCAGGTCTCGGCGGCGATCGGAGACTGCGGCTCCGCGGCCTGCCGGTAGACTGCTCCTGACACTCTGACTGCAGACAGCCGGGAGGCCGCATGGCGACATTCCTCCTCGCTTTCCTGCTCCTTTCGCTTCTCACGCCGCTTCTCACGCGGTGGATGGGCACTCGCGTCTTCTACCTAATCGCGCTGCTTCCGGCGGCCGCGTTCGTCTACACGCTCACCCAAACGGCCACCGTCACGGCCGGCGGGGCGGTGACTGAGAGCACGCCGTGGATCCCGCAGCTCGGCATTTCGCTGTCGTTCCGCGTTGACACGCTCGCCTGGCTACTCGCGCTCGTCGTCACCGGCGTCGGCGCGCTGGTGCTGATCTATTGCGCGCGCTACTTCTCGTCGAGCGAGCCGGGGCTCGGCCGCTTCGCCGCGTGCCTCCTCGCCTTCGCCGGCACTATGTACGGCCTCGTCACCGCCGACGACATCGTCGTGATGTTCATGCTCTGGGAAGTCACGAGCATCCTCTCCTATCTGCTGATCGGGCACTACACAACCAAGCGGGAGAGTCGCGGTGCGGCGCTGCAGGCGCTGCTCGTGACCACCTTCGGCGGTC
Source organism: Leifsonia sp. YAF41 (assembly GCF_052113185.1). Classification (NCBI taxonomy): domain Bacteria; kingdom Bacillati; phylum Actinomycetota; class Actinomycetes; order Micrococcales; family Microbacteriaceae; genus Leifsonia; species Leifsonia sp. YAF41. Next base: position 108,430 of record NZ_JBFRCS010000008.1, on the reverse strand, counting down.
TGGTCATGCTGATCGGTGTGGTGATGATCTCGTTCGAATCGCACACCACCTCGCTGGCGGCGATCGTGGCCCATCCGGCCGAGGGCGCCGTGGCGAACTGGGCGATTCTGCTCATTCTGGTCGGCGCTCTGTCGAAGTCGGCGCTGATCCCCTTCCACTTCTGGCTTCCCGCCGCGATGGCCGCCCCGACCCCGGTGAGCGCCTACCTGCACGCTGCCGCCATGGTCAAGGCCGGCATCTACCTGGTCGCCCGGTTCGCTCCCGGTTTCGCCGACACACCGGGCTGGATGCCCGTGCTGGTCACCCTCGGCATCTGGACCATGCTCGTCGGAGCCTGGCGGTCACTGCGGCAATACGACCTCAAGCTCGTTCTCGCCTACGGCACCGTCAGCCAGCTCGGCTTCATGATGATCGTCGTCGGTTTCGGCACGCGCGACGCGGCCCTGGCCGGCCTCGCCCTCTTGCTCGCCCATGCGCTCTATAAGGCAGCGCTCTTCTTGATCGTCGGAATCATCGACCACCGGGCCGGCACCCGGGACTGGCGGCACCTCTCCGGCATCGGCCGCCGCGAACCCGTGCTGGCGATCATCACCCTGATTGTCGTGGCGTCGATGGCCGGCATTCCGCCGCTCTTCGGCTTCGTCGCGAAAGAAGCAGTGTTCACCGCCTTCATCGAAGCCGGCCAGAGTGGCGACGGCTGGGGCTGGATCGCCCTCATCGGCACCGGCATCGGCTCGGCGCTCACCGTCGCCTACAGTGCCCGTTTCTTCTGGGGTGCCTTCGCCACCCGGGCCGGGCAGAAGGACACCGCGCTGCACGCCAGTCGCTGGGACATCCAACTTGCCCCTGGCCTGCTCGCCGCGGCAACCCTCGTGCTCGGCCCGCTCTCGGGCTGGCTCGACCAGTTTCTTGCGCCATACGCCGACACGATGCCGGGCGGCGGCGACTATCACCTCGCGCTCTGGCACGGTCTCGAACCGGCCCTCGGGGTCAGCGCACTCGTGCTGCTGGCCGGAGCCGTGCTGTTCTGGTTCAGAAAGCGGGTGTCGGTGCTGCAGGATGCGGTGCCGCCCTACGTCGACGCCGGTCACGGCTACGGCGTGCTGATGCGCGCCATCGACCGGACCGCGGCCCGGGTCACCCATTTCGTGCAGCGCGGCGGCCTGCCGCAGTACCTCTCGACGATCCTCGTGGTCTTCGTGCTCGGCCAAGGATTCGCCTCGCTGGTCAACCGCACTTGGCCTGATGCGATCGTGCTCTGGGATTACCCCGGCCAAGTGGTCATCGCCCTGATCATGGGGATCGCCGCGGTGATGGCGGCACGCGTCGGACAGCGGATGACCGCGGTGCTGCTCGCCGGCGTGACCGGTTACGGCCTCGTGGCCCTCTTCGCCCTGCATGGCGCCCCCGACCTCGCCCTCACCCAGGCGCTCGTCGAGACGATGACCCTCGTTGTGTTCGTGCTCGTGCTGCGCCGGCTTCCGCCGAAGATCGCCGAACACAACCGGCCGATGCACCGGGGGCGCCGCGCGTTGATCGGCACCCTGGTCGGCGTCGTGATGGGCACCATCGGCATGATCGCGCTCGGCGCCCGCCAGGCCCCGAGCATCTCGGCCGAGCTGCCCCGCCTCTCGGTCGAGCAGGGCCACGGCAACAACATCGTCAACGTGATGCTCGTCGACATCCGCGCCTGGGACACCATGGGGGAGATCTCGGTGCTCATCGTGGTAGCCACCGGTGTCGCCAGCCTGCTCTTCGTCTCGGGACGCACCGCCGACGTGCCCAGGGTGCAAGGCTCCCGTACCCTGCGCTCGCGGGTGAACCGCCGTCGCGTGGTGCCTGACCCGACCGCATCGAACGCAGGCAAAGATGTGACCCGTCAGTCCTGGCTCGTGGCTGGCGGCACCCTCGCGCCGGGCAATCGCTCGATCCTGATTGAGGTGCTCGTGCGGTTGCTGTTCCACCCCGCGATCATCGTGTCGATCTACCTGCTCTTCGCCGGTCACAACGCTCCCGGCGGCGGGTTCGCCGGCGGCCTGCTGGCCGGACTCGCCCTCGTGGCGCGGTACCTCGCCGGCGGCCGGTACGAGCTCGGTGARGCGGCCCCGATCGATCCCGGCAAGATCCTCGGCCTCGGCATCTTCCTCGCCGTCGGCATGGCGATCGCTTCGCTGTTCTTCGGCGGCGTGCCACTCGAATCCGCCTACTTCACCGCCGACGTTCCGGTGCTCGGACACCTCTCGTTCGGCACGTCGACGATCTTTGACATCGGCGTCTACCTCGTGGTCATCGGCCTGGTGCTCGACATCCTGCGCAGTCTCGGCAGCGAAATCGACCGACAGAGCGAGGTCGCTCAGGACAACGACGACGACGGAGGCACGGACGCCGGCAGCGCCGCAGCGTCAGAGGCGCGAGCGGATGCCGCTGGCGTCGAAAACGTGACGGCCACGCCTGGCGAGCACGCGGCATCCGGTGCCGGGCGCGAGACCTGGGAGGTGACCCGATGAGTGCATCGCTGACTCTCGTGATCGTGATGGCTGTGATGTATGCCGCCGGTGTCTACGTGATGCTCGAGCGCAGCCTGACCCGGGTGCTGATCGGATTCCTGCTGGTCGGCAATGCCACCAACCTGCTCATCTTCATCATGAGCGGACGCCCGGGCAGCTCGCCCATCGTCACGGGTACCGCCCTCGACGACGCCATGGCCGACCCGATGCCGCAGGTGCTGATCCTCACGGCGATCGTGATCAACTTCGGGATCACCGCGTTGCTGCTCGCCTTGATCTACCGCTCGTGGTGGCTGGCCCGCCTCGGCGACGAGGGGGACAACGTCACCGACGAGCACGCCGATGAGACGACCGAAACGACCGAAGAAGCACTGCGCTCCTCGGCCGACGATGAGGCCGCCATCCAGGCGGTGCTCGACGCGAGTGAGAGCGAGATCGAAACCCCCGAGTCCGCGGCGAACGCGCATGAGGCAGGGGAGTCCCGATGAACGTGAACGTGCTCGTTCCCCTGGTCGTCGCGATCCCGCTGATCGGCGCCGGCATCACGCTCGCACTCGGCCGTCAACGCCGCCAGCAGATCGCGGTCAGCATGATCGCGCTGACCAGTGTCGCGGTGATCAGCGCCATCCTGCTCGTGCTCGTCGACCGGGACGGCACCGCCGTCGTGCAGGTCGGCGGGTGGGCGCCGCCGTGGGGGATCGTGCTCGTTGTCGACCGGCTCTCGGCGATCATGCTGCTGATCTCGGCACTGATGCTGCTCGGCGTGCTGATCTTCGCCGTTGGCCAGGGCATCATCGACGGCGACCGGGAGACCCCTGTCTCGATCTTCCACCCCACCTACTTGGTGCTGGCGGCCGGCCTGTTCGACGCGTTCGTGGCCGGCGACCTGTTCAACATGTATGTCGGGTTCGAGATGCTGCTCTCGGCCAGCTACGTGCTGCTGACGCTCGGCGGCACGGGTGCGCGCATCCGTGTGGGCATCACCTACATCGTGGTGAGCCTGGTCTCGTCGCTGCTGTTCCTCGCCGCGATCGCCCTGCTCTACGGCGCGACCGGCACCGTCACGATCGCGCTGCTGGCCGAGCGGATCCCCGCCCTCCCCGCCGATGTGCAACTCATCCTCAACGTGATGCTCCTGCTCGCGTTCTGCGTCAAGGCCGCGGTGTTCCCGCTCTCGTTCTGGCTGCCTGACTCCTATCCGACGGCGCCGGCCCCGGTCACCGCGGTGTTCGCCGGTTTGCTGACCAAGGTCGGCATCTACGCGATCATCCGCACCCAGACGCTACTCTTCCCCGACAGCGCACTGACCGTTCCGCTGATGGTCGCTGCCTTCCTGACGATGCTGGTCGGCATTCTCGGCGCGCTCGCCCAAGCCGATATCAAGCGGCTGCTCTCGTTCACCCTGGTCAGCCATATCGGTTACATGATCTTCGGTATCGCCCTCGGCACGCAGCTCGGCATGGCCGCCACGATCTACTACGTGGTGCACCACATCACGGTGCAGACCAGCCTGTTCTTGGTGGCCGGCTTGGTCGAACGGGTTGGCGGCACGACGTCGCTGTCACGCCTGGGCGGGATGCTGAAAGCCGCACCCTTCGTGGCCATCCTCTTCTTCATCGGGGCGATGAACCTCGGCGGAATCCCGCCGTTCTCCGGGTTCCTCGGCAAGTTCGCCCTGTTCCAGGCGGGCGTCGAGGCCGGCGGCTGGCTCAACTACCTGCTCATCGCCGCCGGCGCGGCAACCAGCCTGCTCACCCTCTATGCCCTCGCCCGGGCCTGGAACATGGCGTTCTGGCGGTCGAGCGCCGAAGCCGAGGTACGCTCCTCACCCGACTCGATGCGGGAAGACCCACACGATGAGGGCACCGTGCTGACCAAGACGGTGTCGCCGCTGATGACCGGCGCGACAACCGCGATGCTCGCACTGACCATCGCGCTGACGATCTTCGCCGGCCCCCTGTTCGACCTGGCCTCCCGCGCGGCCGTCGACATCGAGCATCCGGCCACCTACATCGACGCCGTGTTCCCGGATGGTGCGCCATGACGACTCGCAAGGATCGCCTCACCGGCGCCCTGAACCAGCTGCCGCTCTTCGCCGGACTGGTGCTGCTCTGGATGCTGCTCTGGGGCAACTTCTCCTGGCTCAACCTGCTCACCGGCGCGGTCTTCGCCGCGCTCGTCTCTGCCACGTTCTACCTGCCGGCCGTGCAGCAGAGCGGTCGGTTGAATCCCTGGCGCCTGCTGATCTACTTCGGTCGATTGCTGTTCGACATCGTGCGGGCCTCGATCGAGGTCGCCGCGCTCGCGCTGTCGCCGCGCTACCGGGCCAGCAACGCGATTCTCGCGATCGAACTGAGCACCCGCAGCGACCTCATCCTGACCTGGACCGCGGTGTCGACATCAATCGTTCCCGGCTCCATCGTGATCGACATCGACCGGGTCAGTTCCACGCTCTACCTGCACGTTCTGAACATGCACGACGCCGTCGAGACCGAGAAGTTTCGCCGTTCTGTGCTCGCGACCGAGCGGCGTATCGTGCTGGCCATCGGCTCGCGCGAAGACGTGAAACGGTTGCGCCAAGCGCCGCAGCACGGCGCGACCTGGAATCCCGGAGAACCACGAGGAGGATCCTCATGACCATCGTTGCCATCATCGTCGGGGTATTGCTCGGTGCTTCCGGGCTCTGCTCGGTCTACCGCATCGTGCGCGGGCCGTCGGTGCTCGACCGCGTGATCGCCGCCGACGTTCTCGTCGCCACGATCATGTGCGCGCTCGGTGCCGACATGGCGTTCAACAACCACACCGACACACTGCCGGTGCTGCTCGTTCTCGCCCTCTTCGGCGTGCTCGGGTCGATCTCGGTCGCCCGGTTCCTCCCGCGGCAGGACAGCGCATGAACGCCGAAACGATCCGCGACGTGGCCACCGCCATCCTGGTGCTGGTCGGCGCCCTGATGTGCTTCGCCGCCGGGATCGGCCTACTCCGGTTTCCCGACGTGCTCAGCCGGTTGCACGCGGCCACCAAGCCGCAGATCTTCGGTTTGATGGCGATCACGGCGGATGTCGCGATCAACAATTTCTCGGTCGGCACCGTCACTCTCGTGGTCGCCATTGTCGGATTCCAGGCGTTGACCGCGCCGATGTCGGCCCATCTGGTCGCCCGCGCGGCCTACGACACGCAGCACTTGCGCACCGATCTGCTCATCGTCGATGAGATGGGTCCGCGGCGCAGCTGAGGGCCGATGCTCTGCTGAACGAGGTCCCCGCCGTGGCTGATAGGCTGAGCGCGTCGCAACTGGCGTAGCACGAAGATGGGTCACCATCGGGGAGCGACTGACACGGTTAGTGGCCGCGCGCCTGGGCCACGACATCCATTTTCGAATGTCTAAGGAGACCTCCGTGTCCACGCAACCAATCAACACCTTCAACGAGCCCCTCGAGGTCGTCGACCCCGAGATTGCCGCGGTTCTCGAGCAGGAGCTCGGCCGTCAGCGCGACTACCTCGAGATGATCGCGAGCGAGAACTTCGTGCCGCGCGCCGTGCTGCAGTCGCAGGGCTCCGTGCTCACGAACAAGTATGCAGAGGGCTACCCCGGACGCCGCTACTACGGCGGCTGCGAGTACGTCGACGTGGCGGAGCAGCTCGCCATCGACCGTGCCAAGGCACTGTTCGGAGCCGAGTACGCCAACGTTCAGCCGCACTCCGGTGCCACCGCCAACGCCGCAGTGCTGTCTGCGATCGCGACGCCGGGCGACACCATCCTGGGCCTTGAACTCGCCCACGGCGGTCACCTCACCCACGGCATGAAGCTCAACTTCTCGGGCAAGCTCTACAACCCGGTCGCCTACGGCGTCGACCCCGAGACCTTCCGCGTCGACATGGATGTCGTGCGCGATAAGGCCCTCGAGCACAAGCCGCAGGTCATCATCGCCGGTTGGTCGGCCTACCCGCGTCACCTCGACTTCGCCGCGTTCCGCGCGATCGCCGACGAGGTCGGCGCCAAGCTCTGGGTGGACATGGCTCACTTCGCCGGTCTCGTCGCCGCCGGCCTGCACCCGTCGCCGGTTCCCTACGCGGATGTCGTGTCGAGCACCGTGCACAAGACCCTCGCCGGTCCCCGCTCTGGCTTCATCCTCTCCCGCGACATGGAGCTGGCCAAGAAGCTCAACTCCAACGTCTTCCCCGGCCAGCAGGGCGGACCGCTCATGCACGTCATCGCCGCCAAGGCGACGGCGTTCAAGCTTGCCGGCACCGCTGAATTCAAGGACCGCCAGGAGCGCACGCTGCGCGGCGCCAGCATCCTGGCCGACCGCCTGACCGCCGACGACTCGAAGGCCGGCGGCGTCGACGTGCTCACCGGTGGCACCGATGTGCACCTCGTTCTCGCCGACCTGCGCAACTCGCCGATCAACGGCCAGCAGGCCGAAGACGCACTGCACGCGGTCGGCATCACGGTCAACCGCAACTCGGTTCCGTTCGACCCGCGCCCGCCGATGGTCACCTCCGGCCTCCGCATCGGCACCCCGGCCCTCGCCACCCGTGGCTTCGGCGACGTCGAGTTCACCGAGGTCTCCGACGTCATCGCCGAGGCGCTCAAGCCCGAGGCCGACATCCAGGGCCTGCGTGCGCGCGTCAAGGTTCTGACCGACGCGTTCCCGCTCTACAACGGTCTGCACCAGTAGTAGTCGGGGCCGGCCGGGGTAATTCGGCCGGCCCTTCTTCGCTCGGCCCTTCTTCGGTCGGCCCTTCTTCGGTCGGGACTCGTGAGTTTGACCCTCTCTCTACTCTCCACACAGCCACTTTCGTTGGTTCCGTTCCCCATTCGACGGAGATTTTTCGGATTTCGGGCATTTGGGCCTTCGAAACCGGCGAATCGCCCAGAATCTCCGTCGAATGGGTGGAACCGCGGGCCAGGCAAGTCGGGGGCAGGCTGCACCTCAGTCCGGGCATCGGTTCAGAACTGCGGAGATTCTGCTCACCGTGGTAAACCGGAGCAGGCGAGCAGGGGCGGAAGTCACGACGAATCACAGAATTTCCGCAGTTCGGCACAGGATGCTCGGACTCGGGCCCCGCACGTGACGCGCAGCGAGCGCACAGCGGGCAACTAGAACGGAACATGCAATGACGGCAATCATCCTCGACGGCGTCGCCACCGCGACCGCGGTCAAAGCCGAGCTGGCCGCGCGCATCACCGCGCTCAAGGCCCACGGCATCATCCCCGGACTCGGAACCTTGCTCGTCGGCGACGACCCGGGCTCCCGCTCCTACGTTGCGGGCAAGCACCGCGACTGCGCCGAGGTCGGCATCGAGTCGATCCGCGTCGACCTGCCCGCCACGGCGACCGACGCCGATGTGCGTGCGGCGATCGACGAGCTGAACGCGAACCCGGCCGTCACCGGCTACATCGTTCAGCTGCCGCTGCCGAAGGGCCTCGACGAGCACGCCGCGCTCGAGGCGATCGACCCGGCGAAGGATGCCGACGGTCTGCACCCGACGAACCTCGGCCGGTTGGTGCTCGGCATCGAAGGCGAACTGCACTCCCCACTGCCCTGCACCCCGGCCGGCATCGTCGAAATGCTGCAGCGCTACAACGTGCCGATCAGCGGCAAGCACGTCACCGTCGTCGGCCGTGGCCTGACCGTCGGGCGCCCGCTCGGCCTGCTGTTCACCCGCAAGGGCCTCGACGCCACGGTCACCCTGACGCACTCCCGCACGGTCGACCTGGCCGCCGAGGTACGCCGCGCCGACATCGTCGTGGCCGCGGTCGGGGTCGCCCACCTGATCAAGCCCGAGTGGATCAAGCCCGGCGCCGCCGTGCTCGACGTCGGAATCACGCGCGTGCAAGACGAAGAGACCGGCAAGGGAAAGCTGACCGGCGATGTGGACCCGGCTGTCGCATTAGTTGCCGGCTACCTCTCACCGAACCCGGGTGGAGTCGGCCCGATGACGCGGGCGATGCTGCTGAGCAATGTGGTCGATGCGGCAGAACGCGCCCTGACGCGCTAACCCCACCCGCGGAAACCCGCCTGCTGAGAGCGCGCGAGTTGTCACAGCCGGCCCCTTGAACGTGCCGAACGGGTCAACTGTGACAACTCGGGAGGGGAATCCGAGCGAACGCGGATGCCGTCAGCTCACGTGTCGGAGTTGGCCGCGGGCCCACAGCGGAAGAACACGCTCAAGCCGCTCATCGAGAAGTGGCTCGTCGTCGATCGGTTCCGGAGCGGCGTGGAAGACGGGTGGTGCGAACTTCTCGAGGGCGGAGTCCATGGAGCTGACGACGAAGATCTGCATCGGATCCCCGAACTCCAGCACCTCGAATGTGCCGTTGACGCTCTCTATGAAGCCGATGAGAGAGAAGCGGCTGTCCCACGGGACACGGCTATCGCTGACTCGCCATTCGGTTTCTGAGAGGGGAGTGAGCAACACATCGCTGGGGTGACGAAATGTCGTGTTACCAGCACTCATATCGATTCCTCTGCCTTCGTCGGGATCCACGCGGATCAATTCCTCAGATGTGGTCCTGACCGCGCAGGGTCAGGACCACTGGAATCATCCTGGCTCCGCTACTGCACGACTTCCAGAGCCGAAAGTCCCGACGGCGGGCAACTTCCGTGAGGTGCCACCTTGGCTTGTCACAGAGCCCGCACACCAGCAGACGATAGCTCCTCACGGCAGAAGCTGGCCCCTCAGGGCAGGGTCAGGCGGGTCAGGCGGGCGTGACCGCGCGGGAGGCATAGCGACGTTGCGGCCGGCCGGTCTGGCCGTAGCGCAGAGTGACGGATGCCTGACCGGTGTGCACGAAATGCTCCAGGTACTTGCGGGCGACGACCCGGGAAAGGCCGAGCGTCTCCGCGCACTCCGACGCTGCGACATCCGGTGCACTCTCACGGAGTGCGCGCGCAACCAACAACGATGTCTCCTTGCTCAGGCCCTTGGGGAGAGCGGGCGGGGCCGACGCCGCCCCCGACGCTCCGATGGCCAGGTCGAGGTCGCTCTGGCTGAGGTCGCCAGGGCGCCCGAGCACACGCCGGCGCTCGGCGTAACCGGCCAATCGCGTCTGAAGCTCCTGCATCTTGAACGGCTTGAGCAGGTAGCTCACGATCCCGCCCTGCAGCGCCACGCTGATGGTCTCGGCCTCTCGAGCGGCGCTCAGCACGATGAAATCGAGATCATGCCCGCCCGATCTGGCGCGACGGATGACGTCGAGTCCGGTCATGTCCGGCAGATAGATGTCCAGGAGCACGAGGCGGGGGCGCAGCTCACTGATGAGAGCAAGCGCCTCGGCACCGGTGTGGGCCACCCCGACGACCCGGAATCCGGCCATCTGATCGACGACGCGTTCGTGAGCCCTGGCAACCATGAAGTCGTCGTCGACGACGAGTACATCACACATGGGCGGTCTCTCTCGGAGCGCACGGCGCGGCGTGCGCGCGGGGTGACAACGGGAAGGCCGGCCCCGGCCGCACCGGCAGCGCAGCGGAGGCCAACATCGCCGGCAGCAGCGCTTCGAACACCGTGCTGTTGTGGTGCCGGTAGTCGACGGTTCCGCCGCGCCGAGTCGCGACGAGTCGCACAATGGCGAGTCCGTAGCCGTGGTGGACGCCGTCATGCGGAGCTTCGTCTTTGGCCGTTCCGTCGGAGCCCAATCCTCGGCGGGCCGACGGCTTGGAGGACACCCCCGCTTCAAACACATGGCCGAGTAGTGCGGCCTCGATTCCGGGCCCGCTGTCGGAGACTGTCACCCGAACCGCGGTCACAGTCGGGGCATCCGCGCGTCCGCCACCTATCGTTTTGTCGCTGAGCGGGTTGCGGCCAACCGGTTCACCGATGATCGCTCGGATGTCCAGCGTGACCACGCGGGTCGCCGCGCCGGTCACCGCATCGAGCGCGTTGTCAACGAGATTGCCGATCACCGTGACAAGGTCCGCGCCGAGCAGGGCATCAACGCGAGGTAACGCAGAGTCCTGACTCAATGAAAGCTCGGCCCCCCGCTCCCGAGCGAGGGATGCCTTCGCAATCACGAGCGCAGCGACCGACGGCTCCTGGAGCCGCGCCAGAACGTCGCGATCAAGCTCGGAACGATCGCGAGTCACCGCGTCAATATAGTCGACGGCCGCGTCGGCATCGCCGAGCTGGATCAGCATCGAGATCGTATGCAGACGGTTGGCGAACTCGTGGGTCTGGGCGCGGAGGGTGTCGGTGGCTTGCTGACTACTGCCCAGATCGCGCTGGAGGGTGACCAGCTCGGTGCGGTCGCGCAGAGTCGTGACGACTTCTGGGATTGAGTTGGGTGGCCGAATCGTTGTCTGGTTCAGCACCAGCAGTACTCCATTGTTGACCAGGGGGCTGTCGCTGGCCAGAGTTCGATGAGAACGCAAGGCGAGTACTGCCTCCGCGTCGAGTCCGACGTCGCCGATCGAACGGCCCTCTGCGTCGTCGGGGAGGCTCAGCAAGGTGTGAGCACTGTCGTTGGCGAGAGTGATGACGCCGTCGGCATCGACGGCGATCACCCCTTCACGGATGCCGTGAAGCATCGCGTCTCGATGCTCGGCAAGGCGCGCAATTTGTTCTGGCTCGAGGCCGAGTGTCTGACGCTTCACCCTGGCGGCCAGCCACCAGGAGCCTGCGGTGCCGAGTATTCCCGCGACGCCCAGGTAGGTGAGCAGATTCGGTGCGGCGGCGGCGAGCAAGCCGGACAGCGGAGGCATTCGGCGCCCGGCGATGATCATTCCTACAAGGCGACCCGCGTTGTCGAGAACGGGAACCCGAGCAACGACATGGTCGATTTCGCCGATCGGAGCCACGCCGGCCCAGGCGCCGTCAGAATTGGGGCTGTCGGAGGGGTGCTCGGTCCTACCCAGTAGGCGCGGGTCGGCGGGTGAGGCGAGCACCCGACCGGCGGCATCCGTTACCAGCAGCTCATCGACTCCGGTCGTGGTGCGCAACGACTCGACCGGGCCGGCCAATCGCTGGGTGCGTGGCACCGCGAGTCCGGTAGTAGCGGAGAGGATGCTGCGCAGGAGGGGGTTGGCGGCTGAGTATTCGGCGACCGCGAGCATCCGTCGTTGCTGCACAGAGTTGAAATTCGTGGTGGTCTGCTCGAGGGAGATAGCGGTGACTGCGACGAGCACGATCGCCAGGAGACTGAGCTGAAAGACAAGGAGTTGGCGGGTGAGGCTGAGCCTGGTCCGAACGCGGCCCGATGATGGTGAGGGAGACGGCGACGGCGGGCGAAGCAGTTGCGAATGCACATGCCCTCCAGGTTGGTCGTCGTTGGCCCCCTGAAATAGTCCCTCACAATGGGGTAGAAGCAAAACCGGTCACAAGCTACACAACGTTCGCTATGACCATAAGTTGTGCCTCTGGGTGAGCCCCTGCGCACCATTACCTGGGTCGGCAACGAGGCAGACCATGAAATCAGAGGATCACAATGAGAAAACCTGCAACGGCGCGGCGCCTCATCGGCACGACAATCCTGGCTTCGGGCTTGGTGCTCGCCCTGAGCGCATGCGGTGTCACCAGTGCTGCGGCACCTGTCGCCGAGAGCGGCCCGATCAAGAACCTTCAGGTCATGGTTCCCAACGCTCCCGGCAGCGGCTATGACGTCACCGGCCGAGCCGCGGTGCGGGTGATGGACGAAATTGGAATCACCTCCGGTACAGAGGTCACCAACCTCGCAGGGGCCGGCGGCACAGTCGGACTTGCCCGTACACTGACCGAAAAGGGCAACGCAAACTTTCTGCTCGTGATGGGACTCGGTGTCGTCGGCGCCGCGTACACCAACGAAGGCGACGCCACGATTGCTGCTGCAACGCCCATCGCCCGCCTCATCGAAGAGGCGGGCGCCATTTTCGTGCCGGCAAACTCTCCGTACAAAACCCTCGACGACCTGATCGTCGCCTGGAAAGCCGACCCTGCCGCGTTCCCTGTCGGCGGAGGGTCATCACCCGGCGGTCCGGACCACCTGTTGCCGATGCAACTGGCGGATGCCGTCGGCATTGACGCGTCCAAGGTCAACTATGTCGCGTATGACGGCGGCGGCGAACTGTTGCCGGCCGTACTCGGCGGCAAGCTCCAGTTCGCGGCATCCGGCTACGGCGAGTTCCTCGAACAGGTCAAGTCTGGCGATCTGCGCGTCCTCGCTGTGACCAGTGAAGAGCGCGTTCCGGTGATCGATGCCCCGACGCTGACCGAGGAGGGTGTCGACCTCGTCTTCACCAACTGGCGCGGGCTTCTCGCTGCGCCGGGTCTCAGCAAGACCGAGCAGGCCAGGCTCGTCACGGCAGTCACCGAGATGCACGACAGCAAGGAGTGGGCGAAGGTTCTGAAGGACAATGGCTGGACCGACGCCTTCCTCACCGGCGATGCGTTCGAATCCTTCCTCACGGAGCAGGACTCGCGGGTCTCGACAGTTCTGACAAATCTGGGATTGGTGTGACTTCTCTTCGCACCCTGATGCGCGGCCGCTCCGAGCTCGGCGTCGCCGCCGGGCTCGGGGTGACCGCACTCGTCGTCGCAGTCGATGCTGCGAACATCCGTCACACCGCCATCAGCTCAGGGGCGATGGGCCCGCAGGTCGTGCCGGCCATCATCGCCCTCGGGTTGGCGCTGAGCGCGATCGCGCTCACCGTCACGGTGCTGCGTGGCGGGCACGGTGAGCAGGAAGACGGTGAGGACATCGACCTGTCGCAGGGCGCACACTGGCCGACTCTGCTCGGACTCGGCGGGCTCATCCTGCTCACGGCGCTGCTGATGAACATCCTCGGCTTCGTCATTTCGAGCGCTCTGCTCTTCGTCGGGGCATCGATCCTGCTCGGGTCGCGCCGTTACGTTCTGAGCCTGCTCATCGGCGCCGCGCTTGCCGCGGCGACCTTCTACGGTTTTGTGCTCGGCCTCGGCATTCCCTTGCCGGCCGGACTGCTGACAGGAATTCTCTAATGGACAATCTCGCCCTGCTGATGCAGGGATTCACCAACGCGCTCACGCTCGACAACCTGCTGTTCGCACTGATCGGTGTGCTGCTCGGCACCGCGGTCGGTGTGCTGCCCGGCATCGGGCCGGCAATGACCGTTGCGCTGCTCCTGCCGCTCACCTACGCGCTCGACGTGACCGGCTCGCTCATCATGTTCGCCGGGATCTACTACGGCGGCATGTACGGCGGGTCGACGACGTCGATCCTGCTCAATACGCCCGGGGAGTCGTCCTCGGTCGTCACCGCTCTCGAGGGCAACAAAATGGCGAAGGCCGGTCGAGGGGCCCAGGCGCTTGCGACCGCCGCGATCGGCTCCTTTGTGGCAGGCACGATCGCCACCGCTGCGCTCGTGTTCGTTGCGCCGTTCATCGTCTCGATCGCGATCAGCCTCGGCGCTCCCTCCTATTTCGCCATGATGGTGTTCGCGTTCATCGCGGTCAGCACCGTGCTCGGTTCCTCCCGCATTCGCGGCATCGCCTCCCTGTTCATCGGGCTGACGATCGGCCTGGTCGGCATGGATGGAACGAGCGGGCAACCGAGAATGACGTTTGGTCAGCCTCTGTTGGCCGGCGGGATCGACGTCGTTGTCATCGCCGTCGCCCTGTTCGCCGTGGGGGAGGCGCTCTGGATCGCCGCTCATCTGCGTCAGGGCAAGCCGGCGACGATTCCGGTCGGTGTTCCCTGGATGGGCAAGGATGACTGGAAGCGAAGCTGGAAACCGTGGTTGCGCGGCACAGTGATCGGATTCCCATTCGGTGCGATTCCGGCGGGAGGAGCAGAGATTCCCACCTTCCTGTCGTACGCCGCCGAGAAGAAGCTGTCGAAGCATCCTGAAGAGTTCGGGCACGGCGCCATCGAGGGCGTGGCCGGGCCGGAGGCCGCGAACAACGCCTCGGCGGCGGGAACGCTCGTGCCGCTGTTGACGTTGGGTCTGCCCACGACGGCAACGGCTGCAGTGATGATCGCCGCGTTCAACCAGTACGGGATTCACCCGGGACCGCTTCTCTTCACGACCGAGCCGGTTCTCGTGTGGACGCTGATCGCGAGCCTGTTCATCGGCAACACCCTGTTGCTCGTTCTGAACCTGCCGCTCGCACCGTTCTGGGCCAAGTTGCTACGCATCCCGCGGCCGTACCTCTACGCGGGCATTCTGTTCTTTGCCACGCTCGGCGCGTACGCGTCAGGGCTGCAGGCAATGAACATTGTGATTCTGCTGCTCGTCGGATCCCTCGGCTATATCGCACGACGCTATGGGTTCCCCGTGCTTCCGATCATCGTCGGCGCCATCCTCGGCCCGGAGATGGAGCGCCAGTTGCGCCGGGCGTTGCAGATCAGCTCCGGTGACCCCACAGCGTTGGTCAGCGAACCCCTCGCGGTCGTGCTCTATTCGGTCATTGCGGTGTTCCTTTTCGTGCCGCCGCTCGTGCGGATGCTCCGAAACAAGCTGGGCGATCGCCTGAACGGTGTGGGGCCAGCTGCCGGGCCTCCCGTCGGGACCCTGACCGGGCCATCAACGGGGCCTTCCACCGGGACGTCCACTGTGGGCGATTCAGCGGATGGCGCTGCGGCGGCCCCCGCAGATCGGCCGGACTCACTCGTTCACTGACGCCGTCGGTTCCGGCCTCCATCCTGCGCCGAGTTTGACACGTGCGGTCGACTTTCCCCGGCACACCGGGGTAGCTCGACCGAGGCGGTCAAGCTCGGCGCGTTCAGGAGTTACGCGGGGGTGGCGTGCGCGTGCAGGGCCGCGTGGGCGAGGTAGTGCTCGGCATTCACACGGATGCCCGCGATCTCGTCGTCGGTCAGCTCGCGGCGCACCTTGGCCGGGACGCCGGCGACGAGTGATCCGGGCGGAACGACCGTGCCTTCGAGCACGAGCGCACCAGCCGCGACGAGGGACCCGGCGCCGATGACGGCACCATTCATGATCGTCGCGGACATGCCGACGAGCACCGAGTCTTCGATCGTGCAGCCGTGAAGCACCGCGCCGTGCCCGACTGAGACATCCGCACCGATCGTGAGCGGGTAGCCACGGTCGACGTGGCACGAGACGTTGTCTTGCAGGTTCGAGCCGGCACCGAGCGAGATCGGCTCCTGTTCGGCACGGAGTACGGCGTTGTACCAGACGCTGGACCGCTCACCGAGGGTGACCTGGCCGACGAGCACGGCGCCGGGAGCGACAAACGCCGACTCGGCGACGACGGGCGCCGGCAGGTTCGGCAGGGACAGAACGCGAGCGGAAGGATCGACAGCCATGTCGGCCAGCCTAGCGCCGGGTCCGGTGCTCTCGCCCCGTGAGGGGCCGGCTTGTGCTCCTGCGCGACGCGCTCAACGAGCACAAGTTGGCAAGTTGGCACCTCACGGACGATTCAGGTGGCGCGCGCCTTAGGCTTCTCGCATGGTGAACACATCACATCCCGCCGTCACTCGGGTGCGCGAGGCGCTGAACGCGTTCGGCCTCGCCCCCGACATCCGTTGGTTCGATGACGCCACTCCGACGGCGCAGGCCGCCGCCGAGGCGCTCGGAATCGAGGTGGGCGCGATCGCCAACTCGCTCATCTTCACGCTCGACGGCGCACCGCTGCTGGTGCTCACCTCTGGCGCACACCGGGTCGACACGGTGTGGCTCGGCGAACAGCTGGGCGGCACGATCAAGCGGGCGTCGGCAGACACGGTGAAGGATGCGACCGGCCAGGTGATCGGCGGGGTCGCCCCGCTCGGGCATCCGGCACCCATCCGCACGCTCGTCGATGTGGCGCTGGCCGACTATCCCACGGTCTGGGCCGCTGCCGGGCATGCGCACACGGTCTTCCCGACCACATTTGACGAGCTGGTGCGGATCACGGGCGGCGAAGCCGTCACCGTCGCCCCTGACTGAACGTCGCGCCCTGAGGCCGAGCCAGGCCCTCACGCCGCCCGCCCTTGGCAGGTTCTCACAAGCAGACCCGGCCCACTTCATCCGTTTGTCTATAGAGCGTGACGGAACGCGAATCTAGGCTCACCGTACTTGCACCGGTTCAGAGCTTCACAGATGAATAACTGACAAAGGATGACCAATGCGCGCTCGACATGTACTCCCCGTATTCGCAGCCCTCGGCGCACTGCTGCTGACCGGTTGCGTCGACAATTCGGCGCCGAACGCTGCGGAGACGAAGCCGCCCGTCGCCAACGGCGTCAACGCCGAGGCCGCAGCGCTGCTGCCGAAGAACGTCGCCGACGCCGGCACACTGGTGATCGGCACCAGCCCGAACTATGCGCCCAACGAGTTCAAGAACGACGCCGGCGAGCCGGTCGGCTGGGCGATGGAGATGAGCACCAAACTCGCCGAGACACTCGGCCTGAAGCCGAGTTTCAGTATCGCCCGATTCGAGACCATCATTCCCGGCATCGTCGCCGGCAGCATCAACGCCGGGGTGTCCTCCTTCACCGACAACGCCGAGCGCCAGAAGCAGGTCGACTTCGTCAACTACTACGTGGCCGGCATCCAGTGGGCGTCGCCGACGGGCAAGGATGTCGACCCCGACAATGCATGTGGGCTCACCGTCGCCGTTCAGGCCACCACCTACCAGGACACCGATGAGATCCCCGCGAAGAGTGACGCCTGCGTGGCGGCCGGCAAGCCGGCGATCAACAAGCTGCCGTTCGACACGCAGGATGCCGCGGCCACCGCGGTCGTGCTCGGCCAGGCCGATGCGTTCACCGCCGACTCACCTGTCACCCTCTACGCCATTTCGAAGCTTGACGGCAAGCTGCAGACCGCGGGGAAGACCTTCGACGCCGCACCGTACGGCATCGCCGTGACGAAGGATTCCGGCATGGCCGAAGCCGTGCAGGCGGCGATGCAGTCAATGGTCGACGACGGCTCCTACGGCAAGATTCTGGACGCCTGGGGTGTCGCCGACGGCGGCCTGGACACCATCACCATCAATGGTCGCAGCTCTCGCTGCGACCGGCGCTTTCAGGTGGATGGCGCCGGCGTTCGGCCGGCCCCGAAACTAGGCGGTGCGGCCGGCTCCTGCTGCGGCGCGCACCACGAAGAGCTCCGGCGTTCCATACCCCGCGGCGGCAAAAGCATCGAGCACCGCCGCCTCGACGGTCGGGATCAGGGCGGTCGGGGTGAGCGCGATCGCCGCTCCGCCGAACCCGCCACCGGTCATCCGGGCGCCGATCGCACCGGCCGCACGACTTGTCTCAACGGCGAGGTCGAGCTCGGCCACCGAGATCTCGAAGTCGTCGCGCATTGACACGTGCGAGGCATCCAGCAGCTCACCGATCGCGGTCGGGCCTTGCTCGCGCAACGTGCGCACGGTGTCGAGCACGCGCTGGTTCTCGGTAATGACGTGGCGCACGCGACGGAATGTTTCGTCGTCGAGCAACTCGGCGGCCCGGCCGAGGTCGGCGACCGAGACGTCGCGCAACGAGTCAGTGCCGAGCGCCGCAGCGCCCTTTTCGCACGACGCGCGACGCGAGCCGTAGCCGCCGGTGGCGTGCGAGTGGCTGACCCGGGTGTCGATGATCAGCAGCTCGAGGCCTGCCTCGTCGAAGCCGAGCGGAATGACCTCCGAGTCGAGGCTGCGGCAATCGAGGAACACCGCGGCATCCGTCTCGCCGAGCAGCGACGCCGACTGGTCCATGATTCCGGTGGGGGCGCCGACCGCGCGGTTCTCGGCGAGCTGGCCGACTTGGGCGAGGGTGCGGCGGTCAAGGCCGAGATCCCAGACGTCGTTGAGCGCCACGGCGACCGCGCTTTCGATGGCGGCCGACGACGACAGGCCGGCGCCGATCGGCACATCCGAGTCGATGTAGATCTCGAAACCGGTCTGGGTGCCAAGGTCGGCGCCGAACTGGCCGAGCGCCCAGGCCACGCCGAGCGGATAGGCCGACCAGCCGTGCAGGTTCTCGGGGAACAACTCGTCGAGCGAGATCTCGATCGCGTCGTCGGCGAACGAACTGGCGACACGGATCAGCCGGTCGCCGCGCTCGGCAAGAGCAACGACCGTGCGCCGGTCGATGGCGAACGGAAAGACGAAGCCGTCGTTGTAGTCGGTGTGCTCACCGATCAGGTTGACGCGACCGGGCGCCGACCAGAGCCCGACCGGCTCGTGCGCGAAGTGGCTTTCGAAGCCGACGCGTGCGGCCTGTTCGAGGGTCTGGGTGTTCATTCTGTGTCCTTCCCGATGGCTGTCGCCACGGCATCCCGAATCACCGCGGCGGCTTGCTCCGGCGCGATGTCGCCGATCCAGGCGCCCATGGCGGCCTCGGATCCGGCTAGAAACTTCAGTTTGTCGGCGGCCCGACGCGGACTCGTCACCTGCAGCATGAGACGGATGTCGTCACGGTGCGTCGCAACCGGGGCCTGGTGCCAGGCGGCGATGTAGGGCGTCGGCGTCTCATAGATCTCGTCGATGCCGCGCAGCAGCCGGCGGTAGAGCACGGCCAGCTCGTCACGCTCGGCCAGGGAGGTCTCGGAGAAGTCGGCGACGTGGCGGTGCGGCAACATGTGCACCTCGATGGGCCAGCGGGCGGCGAACGGAACGAACGCCGTCCAGTGCTCGCCTGTCAGGATGACGCGATCGCCGACACGCTCCGACTCCAGAATGTCGGCGAACAGCGTGGGTCCGTATCGCTCGATCGAGTCGATCACCCGCTGGGTGCGCGGCGTCACGTACGGGTAGCTGTAGATCTGGCCGTGCGGGTGGTGCAGCGTCACGCCGATGGCTTCGCCGCGGTTCTCGAACGGAAAGACCTGCTGGATGCCCGGAAGCTGGGAAAGCGCGTGCGTGCGCTCGGCCCAGGCCTCGATCACGGTGCGCGCCCGCACGGTGGAGAGGCTCGCGAACGATCCCTCGTGCTCGGGGCTGAACGCCACCACTTCGCAGCGACCCACCGAGGTGCGCGTGCGACCCAGGCCGATCGTCGACAGGTCGTCGAGATCGGCGGGGGCGTCGGCATCCGTCAGCAGCGGGCCGAACGACGGTGACTTGTTCTCGAACACCGCAACGTCGTAGTTGCTGGGGATCTCCGAGGGGTTGCCGGGCGTCGTCGGCGCGAGCGGATCGAGGTGCGCAGGGGGCAGGAACACTCGGTTCTGCCTCGCCGCCGCGATCGATACCCATTCGCCGGTCAGGGGATCCTGACGCATCGACGCCGTGCCCGGTCGAGGAGCCAGCTCCCGCAGATCGGGGGCCCGATCGGGGGCGAGCGTGGTGTTCGGGTCGTCGAAGTAGATCAGCTCGCGGCCGTCGGCCAGGGTGTGCTGCYGCCTGGCGATGCGTTCGTCGCGCACGAAGGCGCGAACCGTGGTGCCCGCGGCCGTGCCGGCGGGGCTGTCGATAGTGGTGTCCATCACAGTCACCAGAATAACTGATTTGCGCAATCGAAACACAGGGTTGCGCATTGAAAAGTAAACGACGATAAGTGAAGATGGAAGCATGGTTGATGACAGCGCACATCCCGACGCGGATGCTCCCCGTGACCGGGAGATCATTCCGGCCGCCGTGCGGCGCGAGCGCATCGAACGCCTCGTCGACGAACGGGGATTCGTGCGGGTCAGCGAATTGCGCACGACGTTCGGCATCTCGGGAGTCACGGCACGCGCCGATCTCGACGCGCTCGAAGCGGCCGGCGCGCTCACCCGGGTGCACGGGGGCGCGATGCCGGTGCAGCGCGGGCGTACGCAGGGTGCCGTGCGTGAGCAGTCCTTCGAAGAGTCGCTGGAATCGTCGGTCATCCCCAAGCAGCAGATCGGTGCCCTGGCCGCATCCCTCGTGCAGAGCGGCCAGAGCATCATCCTCGACGTCGGCACCACCACGCTTGCCATTGCCCGGGCCCTGGCCGAGCGCACCGAGCTCACCGACGTCGTGATCATCACCAACGGCCTGAGCATCGCCCTCGAACTCGAACCGACCATTCCCCGTTTCACCGTGATCGTCACCGGCGGATCTCTCCGCCCGCTGCAGCACTCCCTCGTCGAACCGTTGGCGGCCACCATCCTCGGCAGCGTGCACGCCGACATTGCCTTCATCGGCTGCAACGGCGTCGATGCCGCCCGAGGCGTCACCAACATCAACCTGCCGGAAGCCGGCGTGAAAACGCTCATGCTCGCCGCCGCCCAGCGCGCGATCGTCGTCGCCGAAGGGTCGAAGCTGGGCCAGGCCCACCTCGGCACCGTCGGGCCGCTCGGCGCCTTCGACACCCTCGTGACGGATGCCGCCGCTCCCGCTTCCCAACTCGATCTTCTGCGTGAAGCCGGGTTGAGAGTGATCCAGCCGGAATAGGCTGGGCGCATGAGTGCACCCACCGGTTTCCAGCATCGCCTCTCCGTCGACTCGGCAGCCGGGCGATCCACCGCGGTGGTCACCGAAGTGGCGGCCGGGCTGCGCTCGTATGCAGTGAACGGCATAGACCTCGTCGAGACGTTCGCCGAAAGCGTGACGCCGCCGATGGCGGCCGGAATCGTGCTCGTTCCCTGGCCCAATCGCATCCGTGACGGCCAGTGGAAGCAGGGCGGAGTGACCCACCAGCTGGCGATCACCGAGCCGGCCAAGCGCAACGCCAGCCACGGCTTGCTGCGGTTCATGCCCTACCGGCGAATCGGCGGCGGCGAGAGCTCTGTCGCGCTGGCCGCCACGATCTTTCCGCAGTCCGGCTACCCGTTTCACCTCGACACGACCGTCGAGTACACGCTGACGCCCCAGGGCCTCACCGTGACGCACGGAGTGCACAATGTGGGTTCGGATGCCGCCCCGTACGCCGTGGGAGCGCATCCCTATCTACAGATCGGCGGGGTGCCGACGAGTGAGTTGACCGTGCAGGTGAGCGCGGCGACGCGCATCCTCGTTGACGAACGCCAGAATCCGGTCGGGCAGCAGGCCGTTGACGGAACTGCGTTCGACCTGCGTCAGGGCCGGGTGGTCGGTGATCTCGACCTTGATAGCGGCTACGCCGACGTCACGATGGAGGCGGGGAAGGTCGAGCACCGGTTGACCGCGCCCGACGGTCGCTTCCTCACCGTGTGGGGTGACGAGAACATGCGCTACGTGCAAGTGTTCACACCGCGCAGCTTTCCGTCGCCGGCCGGGCCAGCCGGTGCTGAGACGGAGGGTGTGGGACCGGCCACGCACCAAGCGATCGCGATCGAACCGATGACCGCGCCGGCCAACGCGTTCAACAGCGGGGCGGGCCTGCGCTGGCTGCAACCGGGGGAGCGGTGGAGCGTGACCTGGGGGATCAGCCACGACGGGTTCGACCTCGACCAGTCCGCAGCACCGGGCGCCGCGTCGCTCGCTGGGCCGACGGCTGGGGCTGACTCTTGATGACATCGCCGCGCGTGGCCCTGCTCAGCCCGGCCGACGCTGAACGGCTGCATGCCCTCACCGGCATGAAGCGGTTGGCCACCGGACTGCTTCTCGTGATGGCCGTGATTTTCGCCGTTGCCTTCGCCCTGCAAGACCAATACCCCTGGCTCGCCTACGTGCGCGCCGCCGCGGAGGGCGGCATGGTCGGCGCCCTCGCCGACTGGTTCGCCGTGACGGCACTGTTTCGCTACCCGCTCGGGCTCCGCATCCCGCACACCAACATCATCGCGAACCGCAAAGACGAGATCGGTGCGACCCTCGGTGAGTTCGTCGAGACCAACTTTCTCTCCGAAGCCGTGGTGCGCGGCAAGCTCGAGTCGATGGGCATTTCGGCGCGCGTCGGCGCTTGGTTGAGTGAGCCAGCGAACGCCAATCGGCTCACCCAGGAGCTGGCGGTGGCCGGAACGGGGATCCTCGACCTCCTCTCCGACGATGACATCAGAGACCTGATCGAAACCACCGCGCGCGAACATCTGATCCAACCCCAGTGGGGTCCCAGCATCGGGCGGGTCGGCGAGCGGCTGGTTGCCTCCGGCCAGCAGCATGCGGCAATCGATCTGCTTCTCGACAAGGCGGAGGTCTGGTTGCGCATGCATCCGGAGGCTTTCGGTCAGGCGGTGTCCGAGCGGCTGCCCGGCTGGGTTCCCGGCTTTCTCGACAAGATGGTCGACGACCGGGCATTCAAGGAGGTGGTCGGGTTCATCCACGCGGTGCGCCGCGACCAGAGGCATCCGATGCGCATCGCGCTCGATGCGTACCTGGCCGATCTGATGCGGGATCTGCAGAACGACCCGGCGACGATCTTTCGGGCCGAGGCGCTTAAAGTCGACCTGCTCGACAGCCCACGGCTGCGGGAGTTCGCCGGTGAGACGTGGGAGGCCGTGAAGGCCTCGCTCACTGAGGGGCTGGCCGACCCCAAGAGCGGCCTGCGCCGCGGCATCCGGTCGACGCTTCTGGATGTCGGCGCCCGGCTGGTCGGGGACCGCTCGCTCGGCGGGCGCATCGACCGGTGGATCGCCGATTCGGTGAGCTACGCCGTGCAACAGTATCGGCATGAAATCGCGGGCGTGATCACCGAAACCGTTGAACGCTGGGACGCCGGCGAGACGGCCGACAAGATCGAACTGCAAGTGGGCAAAGACCTGCAGTTCATCCGCATCAACGGCACGGTCGTCGGTGCGCTGGCCGGGCTCGCGATCTTCACGACTGCGCAGGCAATCTCCGCCCTCTGGGGTTGATCTGTCGGGGTTTGTGTGCCGGAGTTTGTTTGTCGGAGCCTGTTCGTCGGGGTTGGGGCGTCGCGCGGGTCGGGAGCCGCTGCGCGGGTCGGAGCCAACCCGCGCCGCGGCGCCGAACCCGCGTCGCTCAGTTCTCGTTCGCCCAGAGCTGCAGCCAGACGAGCAGCCGGGACTCGGGATCGTCGAGCCGCACCCCGAAGAGCGGTTCGAGCCGGGAGAGGCGATATCGCACCGTGTTCGGGTGCAGTTTCAGCCGGGACGCCGTCTCGATCGCGTTCGACCCGCAATCCAGATAGGTGAGCACCGTCGGGGCGAATGCGGTGCCCTTCATCGCATCATGGGCGGCAATGGCCGTCGCCACCTCGCCCGGCAACTGACCTGCCGCACGCAGGGCGGCAACGATCTGGCGCAGCCGGAGCCGGGGCCCGAGCGTGATCGCATCCGCGACGATGTCGTCGCTGCCCGGGAGCACCCGGCCGTCTTCGCTGTCGCGCAGCAACACCGCCAGCACGCTCTCGGCGTCGAGTCGCGAGTCGATGACCGCTTCGAGCGGCATCGCCACGCCGATCGCGGCGAGAACCGGGCGATCGAGCAGCCGCCGGGTGTGGTGGGCGATGCGCAGAATCGCCTCGCGTAGGAACGCCTGCGACGAGGTTTTCGTTTGGGGCAGCACCACGTAGACGAGATTGTCGGCCAGTCCACAGACCGCGGTCGGCAGCCAGACCGCGCACGCCGCCCGCACGGTATCGAACAGACGCAGGCTCGATTGCACCGCGTCGGGGGTCGTGCCCGCGGTGTTCCAGGTGCCGATCGCAACCACCCGCACGCGGTCGGCGGCGATGCCGAGCTGCACGGCGGCGAGTTCGGCCCGGCCCGGCTCGAACAACAGCGGGCGTACCAACTCCAGGTGCCGCGCGCGCACCGAATCCCGGTGCGTGCGGCCATGCAGCAGGTGCAGGGCCGCGACGTTTGCCGCTTCGAGCAGGATGCGATCGGTCTCGGATTTCGACCGATCCGGCGGGTCGATCAGCCAGAGTGACCCGAGCACCACGCTGCCGGCACGGATGGCGACGGCCGAGCGGGTGAAGGAGTGCGCTTTGGGGGCCACACTCACGACCTCCCGCGACGCGTGAACGCGGCGGTAGTCGACGTCATTCTGGTCGGTGTGCGGCACATGCATTTGCAGGATCGAGTTGCGCCGGGTCTCGTCGATCGGTTGCCCGGGCAAGGTCGAGTAGGCGAGCAGCGTCTGCTCGATATCGGCGACGGCCACCGCCCCGCCGGCCAGGGAAGCGACGTTGTTGGCCAGCTCGAACAGGTCGCCGGGCCGCACGTCGACCAGGCTCCGGCCGGACTGGCCGTGTGAGGTGATGGCCGCACTCAGGATGTCGGTGAGCTGGTCCCAGGGAACGCTGTCCGCGGCTCGAAACAACACGATTCCGGCGGCTCGGGCGGCCGCATGCAACTCGGCTTCCGGTGCGCCGTGGGCCTTGTAGACCAGCGCGCGGTAGCCCGCATCCCTCATCTGCTCAAGCTGCCCGACCAGCTGGTCGCCGGACAGGGCCAGACCGTTCGCCAGGGCCACGGCCCCCGGAAACTGCGGAGCTCTGGCGAACCGGTCGTAGAGAACGGTGCCGGTCACCGTGCGGTTCACGTCGGCCGTGGTTTCGACGAGGCCGGCGATCTCCGGGCCGAGAGTGTCGGCGAGTTCGGCGATGCTCGGCAGGTGCTCGGCGTCGGGGGCAGGCGTCGCACTCGCGAGTGCGATCGTCTGCTCGCTCAGCTGATTTTTCACGTGGTCTCTCCGAGCTACTGGCAGGAGATCACAATCTGAACCCTGCGTCTTCGTGGGGATGTCCATAGAGAGCGGACACTCGCGATTCTAGGCTGGCGCAGGCACCCGGTCGATCGGGACCCCCTCTCGACCCGGAAAGGCATCACATGAAGCTCAACGATGTCAGGCAGCTCGTTCAAGTGAGAGTTCCGGTGTTGTCGCGGCAACGTCGCGTGCTCGCGAACGCATTCAATGTGGCCGAGTACCGTGCCGCGGCCCGGCGTGCGCTGCCGGCCGGAATCTTCGACTATCTCGACGGGGGCTCCGAAGACGAAGCCACGCTGAACCGCAACCGGGCGGTGTTCGAGCAGTGGGGGCTGATGCCGGCCTGGGGTGCCGTGGACCTGCCCGATCTGCAAACCACGATTCTTGGCCGCCCGAGTGCCTTGCCGATGACGCTCACCCCGACCGGGGCGACCCGACTGTTCCATCCCGACGGCGAGCTGGCCGTGGCGCGAGCGGCGACCGCCGCCCAGATTCCCTACGGCGTCGCAGGCCTCAGCACCGTCTCGATGGAGGACATCGCCGCGCAGTCGCCGACCCTCGACCGCTGGTTCAATGTGGGGCTCTCTCCCGACAAGGGCGCGTTGAGCGCGAAGCTCGATCGCTGCGCCGCGGCCGGCTACCGCGCGATCGTGGTCGGCATTGACACGCGCGCGCTCGGGGCCCGGGAACGCGACCGCAAGAACGGGTTCACCGCCCCGCCGGCGCTCACGCTCTCGTCGTTGATCGGCATTGCCACCCGACCGAACTGGTGGGTGAATTTTCTGCGAGCAGAGGGCATCCGCTTTCCGAACCTCGAACCGGTCGGCTCAGAAGGAGCCCTGGCCACACCCTCGATGTGGGAGCAGATTCTCGGGCACTCCGAGTCGACCCAGGGGTGGCACGACCTCGAAGCGTTGCGCGCCTCGTGGCCGGGCAAGATTGTGCTGAAGGGCACGGTCAACCCGGCCGATGTCGAACGGGCGGCGAGCCTCGGCGTTGACGCCGTGCAGCTGAGCAACCACGGCGGACGTCAGCTCGATCACATGTTGAGCCCGCTCGATGTGCTGCAGGAATCACGGCAGCGCGTCGGCAGCAGCATGGAGCTCTATGTCGACTCTGGCATCCGTCGGGGGAGCGACATCGCGATCGCGCTCGCGCTCGGCGCCGACGCCTGCTCGATCGGGCGCCCCTACCTCTACGGCCTTGCCGCAGCCGGGGCGGAAGGTGTCGCGAGCGTCATCGACATCCTGGCCGAGGAGTTGCTGCGCACGATGACACTCGTCGGGGTCACCTCGGTCGCCGATCTCCAGGCGCGGGGCACCGAGGTCGTGCGGCGCGTGGCGTCGGCCTCCGCGGAGGCCGAGGCCGGTGTACCGGCTCGTTCCTAACAGCGGAGATTCTTCAGAACRTCGACAAAATTGGTCGAGTTCCGCGCGATTCGAGCAAATTCTCCGCGGTTGCGAACACCTCGTTGGTCGAGCCTGTCGCAACCGCGCGCCAGCCTTCATCAATGCGACGGGTTGTGGCTCTGAACGCTGCGTGCCTCAGCTCGCCTCGATGACCGCCGCATGCAGCGCCAGCAGCGGCGCGGTGCGTTCGGCCGGGCCGCGCCCGAAGCCGCACTCCGTGGCCACGCCGAACTGGTTGATTCCGGCGGCGGTCAGTGGGGCAGCGGCGGCACGGATGCGACGCTCGGCGCCTTCGATGCCGTCCTCGTGATGCACGAGGCCGAGAAACAGCTCGGTCTGAGTGCCGAGGGTGAGCTCGGCCAGGGGAGCGAAGTAGGCCGCGTCATCGCGCTCGATCGGCACCGGCAGGTGCACGAAGTCGATCGGCCGGGAGACCGCGGCGCGCAGGCCGTTGGCCACGGCAACGAGGTGGGCGCTGTCGGGCGGCTCGACGAAGTGAGATTCGGCGACGTCGCCGTAGCAGAGGTGGAACCCGAGCTCCACCTCGGCCGGAACCGCCGACGCGATGCGGGCCGCGAGCTCGACGCATCCATCGATCACTGCAGCAGTGTGGGCAGCGGAATCGGAGTCGGAGTCGGCGAACCAGGCGACGAGCGGGCCGCCACCGAGTGAAACTCCCTCGATGTACGCGAACTCGGTGGCCAGGTCGATTTGGATGGCCAGATCCGCGGCCGGGATCGCCGCGGTGATCGCCGCAAGCTCGCGCAGGATCGCGCGCTCATAGGCGGGGTAGACCGCGGCGCGGTCGGCAGTCAAGACGAAGGCGGTCAATGGAGCAAGCGGCGACGGCAGACAGACCTGAAAGCGCACGCCGGCGGGAATCGTTCCGGCGTCGCGCAGGGCGACGAACTGGGCGTAGCTGTCGATCGCGGCACTGGCGTAGCCGAGCGGTGCGATCTCGAGTGCATCGGCCGGCACGCTTCCGTCGAGGTGTAGCGGGCGCAGGTCGAAGCCGGCCACGACGATCGGGTCGATCGGCAGGCGGGTCAGCCCCGGCGTGGCGTCGAAGGCGGCGCCCTGAAACAGGATCCAGTGAAAACGTTCGCCGACTTCACCGTCGGGAAGACGCGTCAGGTGCGCACCGAGGTTTTCGGAGACGATGCGAAAAGTGTCAGCGGCGGTGGGCTGGTTGATGGAGCCGACAAGGTGGGCGCCACGCACGAGAGGGGTCTGAGTCACGCAGCAATCCTATTCGGGCGATCAGAGGGGAGCCCGAACGGGCCGTCATGAAGCGACACCCGCAATCGGCAGGATGCGCGAAAACCAGAATGGCCCGGTCTCACGAGGAGACCGGGCCAACGAGTGGGTGGGCCCCGTCGGGCTCGAACCGACGACCCAAGGATTAAAAGTCCTTTGCTCTACCAACTGAGCTAGAGGCCCGCGGTTAATAATCTAGCGTGGATTTGCGAGCAGTTTTTCTCGCTACCGTTGAAGCTGCAGTTCAGTACCCGTCAGCTCGGATGCACACCATCGCCCGACGACCGCGAGGAGGACGCCATGGCCGAAGATTTCCACAAACCGACACAGTTCTCCGGGAGCAAGTTCGAGTCGTTCAAGGGCGGCGAAGATCCGGCCCAGATCAGCCGAATCGCCCACGAGACCGCTCACGCCGTTCTCTCCCGGGTGCGCAGCGACCCCGACCCGGCCACCGTCGAACGCCTGGTCGCCTACACGGATGAGCACGGTATCGATGCGGTCGCCGAACTCTGGTCGCGGGCGACGCCCCGCAGCCTGCCGGGCGCGTTGTGGCGCATTTACCTGATTCGGTTGCTCATTCGGCAAGACCCGCAGGGCACCTCCTACCTCTACCAA
The DNA here is from genome assembly GCF_052113185.1 of Leifsonia sp. YAF41. Classification (NCBI taxonomy): domain Bacteria; kingdom Bacillati; phylum Actinomycetota; class Actinomycetes; order Micrococcales; family Microbacteriaceae; genus Leifsonia; species Leifsonia sp. YAF41. The sequence goes on along the minus strand of NZ_JBFRCS010000008.1, from coordinate 80,256 downwards.
CGCGGCACCGAAGTCGCCGTGACGATCGATCCGGTCGTCGCCGGCGCATCCGCCCCGACTGGACCCGACGAGATCATCGCGCTCGCCGACGAGATTCTGCGTGGCCTCTTCACCGGCGACCTCGCCGTCGCGCTTGACCGTGCCGCGGCGTTCTGCCGGGTGATCGCGACCGGGTGCACGAGCGTGGCCGACGATCTGGATGCGACGGAGCCGGCCAGGTCTCACGAGCTCACCCGCCGGGCGTTGCGGTTTTCGACCACGGCGCAGGAGTTCACCTCGTGTGCGCGGCTCTGGCGGCAGCACTCGCTGGAGTAACCGCCGGATGCGGCGCGCTCGACACCCGAATGTGGCTAATTCAGGAAATCTTCTGAATTCACGTGGATCGGCCGCGTGATTCCGGGGATGCATCTGGCGATACATCCGGGATTTCCTGAGTTAGCCACACGAACCCGACCGCTGGGCACGATTTGTCGGGGCCGGGTGCTCGCGACAGCCCGATCACCCTCACCCGCCGGTCGCGGCCCGACCATTCGCCAGGGGCGAACAGCCCTCCAGCCTCGATTACAATAGAAACTGGTCGGGCCGCAGTAACCCCGGGCTCCAATATTCGCCGCCAAGAGCGGCCGTCCGCCGAGAGGCGTTCTGCGGCCTGGCCTCATTCTTTTGTGAGGCGCACACGTCGCGACTCACGCTCCGCAGCAGCAGCGCAGTCATCTCGCAGCTATCTCGCAGTCGTCTCACACTCCACTGAAACCGAGGCCGCCCGGCGACTAGGCTCGCTTCATGACCTTGCCTTTCACGCTGCTGATCGACCCGGTGCCCGCCGACTCCACGCGCACCAACTTTGACGACACGTTCCACCCGATCGACTCAAGCGCGCCGGCCCTGCGCGTGGCCGAGCTCAGCACTCAGCGTGGCGACGGCATCTTCGAGACTCTGACCGTGGTGAACGGGCACCCGCACGAGGTCGAGCCGCACATCAGCCGCCTGATCAACTCGGCGCGCATCTGCGATCTGCCGGAACCGCACCCCGGCCAGTGGCGTGCGGCCATCGCCCTCGCGGTGTCGCAGCTGCCCACCGAGGGCGAGCTCGCCCTCAAATTCGTGCTCAGCCGCGGGGTCGAGGCCGGGCCCGCGCCGACTGCCTGGCTGCACGCCACTCGAGCCGCCGACTTCCGTGGGGTGCGCGAGCAGGGCGTCAAGGTGGTCACCCTTGACCGCGGCTACCCGCGCGGGGTCGCCGAGCGTGCTCCATGGCTGCTGATGGGTGCCAAGACACTCAGCTACGCCATCAACATGGCGGCGCTGCGCGAGGCGAACCGCCGCGGCGCCGACGACACGATCTTCGTCACCACCGACGGCTACGTAATGGAAGGCCCCACCTCCAGCGTGATCATCCGTTCAGGCGGCGTCTACGTGACCCCGGCGCCGAGCGGCGCCATCCTGCACGGCACCACCCAGCAGAGCGTCTTCGAATACCTCGAGGCGCAGGGGGAGCGCACCGAGTACCGCGACGTGACGGTCGACGAGCTGCGTGCAGCGGATGCGGCGTGGCTGGTCTCCAGCGTGCGTCTGGCCGTGTCGGTGACCGAGCTCGACGGGGAGCCGTTCCCGGTCGACCAGGAGCTGACGCGCGCAATCAATACGGCGCTGCTCGCGCGCACGGCGTAGTCGACAAACCGGTGGTCGAGCTTGTCGAGACCTCCGCCGGCCGACCTCTAAACGTGCGTCACGTCTGAGGCTCGGCTCGCCGGGTCTCGACAGGCTCGACCACCGAGGGAAGGGTTAGCCGAAGCGACCCGACACGTAGTCCTCGGTCGCCTGCACGCTCGGGTTTGAGAACATCGTGGTGGTGTCGTCGTACTCGATGAGCTTGCCCGGCTTGCCGGTGCCCGCGATGTTGAAGAATGCGGTGCGGTCGGAGACGCGTGAGGCCTGCTGCATGTTGTGGGTCACGATCACGATCGTGTAGTCAGCCTTCATCTCTTCGATCAGGTCCTCGATGGCGAGGGTGGAGATCGGGTCGAGGGCCGAGCAGGGCTCATCCATCAGGATGACGTCAGGTTGCACCGCAATCGCCCGCGCGATGCAGAGGCGCTGCTGCTGGCCGCCCGAGAGGCCGGAGCCGGGGCGATCGAGGCGATCCTTGACCTCGTTCCAGAGGTTGGCGCTGCGCAGCGACTGCTCGATCAGATCGTCGGCATCGCTTTTCGGCATCCGTCGGTTGTTGAGCTTCACACCGGCGAGCACGTTGTCACCGATCGACATCGTCGGGAACGGGTTGGGGCGCTGGAAGACCATGCCGACCTGGCGGCGCACAAGCACCGGGTCAACGCCGGGGCCGTAGAGGTTATTGCCGTCAATAAGCACCTCACCCTCGACACGCGTGCCGGGGATCACCTCGTGCATCCGGTTGAGGGTGCGCAGGAAGGTGGACTTGCCGCACCCGCTCGGGCCGATGAACGCCGTGACGGTGCGCGGCTCAATCGTCAGCGAGACACCTTCGACGGCCAGGAAGTTTCCGTAGTAGACGTTGAGGTCGTTGACTTCAATACGCTTTGACACTGTGTTTCCTTCGAGTTCAGGGTCGAACGCGTTAGCGGCCGAGTTTGGGGGAGAAGAAGTGGGCGATCAACCGGGCGAGGCCATTCAACAGCATCACGATCAGAACCAGGGTGAGTGCGCCGGCCCAGGCGCGGTCGATGTAGGCCTGGGTGTCGGCTCCCTGGTTCATGTACTGCGTGTAGACGAAGACCGGAAGGGTCATCATCCGCTCGCTGAACAGGTTGTAGTTCATGCTCGCGGTGAATCCTGAGATGATCAGCAGAGGGGCGGTCTCACCGATCACACGGGCGATCGAGATCATGACGCCGGTCACGATTCCGGCGATGGCGGTCGGAATCACGACCTTCACGATGGTCAGCCATTTCGGTACACCGAGCGCAAACGCTGCTTCGCGGAGTTCATTGGGCACGAGCTTGAGCATCTCTTCGCTGGAGCGCACGACGACCGGGATCATCAGCACCGAGAGCGCGACAGAGCCGCCGAACCCGAAGCGGATGCCCGGATCGTTGAAGATCAGGGCAAAGAGGGCGAAGGCGAACAGACCGGCCACGATCGACGGGATTCCGGTCATCACATCCACGAAGAAGGTGATGCCCCGCGCCAAGCGGCCGCGGCCATACTCGGTGAGGTAGATCGCGGCGAGCAGGCCGATCGGAACGGAGATCAGGGTGGCGACACCGGTGATCAGCAGCGTTCCGACGATGGCGTGCAGGGCGCCGCCGCCTTCACCGACGACGTTGCGCTGAGATTCGGTGAAGAAGGTCGGAGTCAAAAAGGCCGGCAGTCCGTTGACGACGGTGGTGGTGATGAGGGAAACCAGCGGCAGCAACGCAATCACGAACGCGGCACTGACCAGGGCGGTCACCAAGCGGTCTTTCGCTTTGCGCAGACCCTCGACGAAGAATGACAGCGCGAAGATTGAGATGCAGAAGAGAACCGTGCCGAAGAAGAGAGTTCCAGCCCAGTTGAAGCCGGCTGTGGTGTCCGAGACGTCGATCAGCAGAAAAACGATCCCGACGAGGACCACGCTGCCCAGCAGCACCCACAGCGGCGTGTTGCGCGGCAGCTTGCCGGCGGTCAGTGAGTTGGTCAGTGGCCGGCCGGCCGGCGAACTCGGGGCGGGAGTGCGCGGGGACAGGGGAGCATCCATTCGCGACTGTTCCTTCTCTGTCGTGGTCATCAGTTCGCTCCAGAGAATGCCTTGCGGCGGTTGATGATGACGCGGGCGATCATATTCACGGCCAGCGTGATGACGAAGAGGATGAGGCCGGTCGCCAGCAGGATGTTGACCCCGATGCCGTGGGCTTCAGGAAAGTTGAGGGCAATGTTCGCAGCGATGGTCGTCGGGTTCTGCGAGGTGAGCAGCTGGAAAATGACCTTCGGGTTGGGCGAGAGCACCATGGCGACGGCCATGGTCTCGCCGAGTGCGCGCCCGAGGCCGAGCATCGATGCCGAGATGATTCCGGGCCGGCCGAAGGGCAAGACCGCCATCTGGATCATTTCCCAGCGGGTCGCGCCGAGGGCGAGGGCTGCCTCTTCGTGAAGCACCGGCGTCTGCAGGAAGACTTCGCGGCAGATTGCGGTGATGATCGGCAGCACCATCACGGCGAGCACGATCGCGACGGTGAGGATAGTGCGTCCGGTGCCGGAGACCGGGCCGGCGAAGAAGGGGATCCAGCCGAACCACTCGACCAAGGTCGTGTAGAACGGCTGCACCATCGGGGCCAGCACGCTGATTCCCCAGAGGCCGAACACGACCGACGGCACTGCGGCGAGCAGATCGATGATGTAGCCGAGGCCCTGAGCGAGCTTGCGCGGCGCGTAGTGCGAGATGAAGAGCGCGATGCCGATGGCCAGGGGGATCGCGATGAGCAAGGCGAGGGCCGCTGCCCAGATTGTTCCAAAGGCAAGCGGCCAGACGTACGACCAGAAGTTGGTGAATTCGCCCTTGAACGCGTCGGCCGGCGCGAAGAATGCCGGGATGCTCTGAATGAGCAAGAAGATGGCCACTGCGGCGAGAACGGCGAGGATCAACCCACCGGCGACAACGGTCAGCGTGCTGAAAACCCGGTCACCGGGGCGCTGTTTGGCCTTGATGGTGCGCCCAGTCGTCGGGGCGCCCGGCTCAACTGCGGTGGTCATTCCTGGCGACTCCCTGGGGTTTTGGGTGGATGTCTGGGGGAAGAGGTTGTGACACGGGGGCCGGAAACCTCAGTGTGCCCGACCCGGACATCGCGTACGCTGCGGTGTCCGGATCGGGCGGATAGTGACTGGTGTTACTTGATGGTGGCGATCACAGTTGCGACCTTGCTCTGCAGGTCGGCGGAGAGCGGCGCGGCACCGGCCGACTTGGCGGCTTCGGTCTGGCCGGCTTCGCTGGCCATGTAGCCGACGTACGACTTCACAAGCTCACCCTGGGCGGCGTCGGCGTACTCGGTGCAGACGATGGCGTAGCTGACCAGAACCAGCGGGTAGTGGGTCGGGTCGGTGGTGGTGCGGTTGAGCTGGATGGCGAGGTCATCGGCAGCGCGGCCTTCGACCAGCGGGGAGTCGTTGACGACTGCAGCAGCGGCATCCGCGGTGTATCCGACGAACTTGTCGCCGACCTTGATCTTTGCGACACCGAGGTCACCGGCACGTGAGGCGTCGGCGTAGCCGATGGTGCCCACGCCGTTGGTGACGGCGTCGACGACACCGGAGGTGCCCTGTGCGCCTTCACCCGACTGGAACGGGAAGGTGTCGGCCGGCTTCTCGGTCCAGACATCCGGTGCAACCTGGTTGAGGTAGTCGGCGAAGTTCTTGGTGGTTCCCGAGTCGTCCGAGCGGTGAACCGCGGTGATCGGCGTGGCGGGCAGCTTCTCGTCGGGGTTCAGCGCGGCGATGGCCGGGTCGTTCCAGGTCGTGATGTCGCCCTTGAAGATCTTGGCGAGGGTCTGAGCGTCGACGTTCAGGTTCTTGACGCCCTCGACGTTGAAGATCACGGCGATCGGGGAGATGTAGACCGGGAGGTCGACGGCGGTGGTGCCGGGAACGCAGCTGGCGAAGGAGCCGGCGAGCTCCTCGTCCTTGAGGAACGAGTCGGAACCGGCGAAGTCGGAACCGCCCGAGGCGAAGGTCTCACGACCGGCGCCGGAACCCGACGGGTCGTAGTTGATCGTGACGTCAGGGTTAGCTGTCTGGAACTGTGCGATCCAGGCTTCCTGGGCTGCGCCCTGTGAAGATGCGCCTGCTGCGTTGATGGTGCCGGAAAGCGTGCTGGCGGATGCGGTCTCGCTCGGTGCGGAAGCTCCGCTTTCGTTGGCGGCGCATCCGGTCAGAGCGAGTGCGGCTACAGCCAGAAAAGCGGCGGGAGCGCTGAAACGCTTGATGTTCACGGGAAATCCCTTCGAGGGGTTGAATACAGGACGAGGGCCGACCACATCTTGTGCCTCTGTGCTCGACTTGTCAGTGACGCTACGTCCTGTGGTTAACGAGACTCCCCCATGACGGTAAACGGGAGGTTAACGAAACTGGACCATTCCCACTTCGTTGGTCGAGGAACGAGCGAGCGCAGCGAGCCCGTGTCTCGAGCGATGTACTGAGCCCGTCGAAGTGACCTCGTGAGCCGATCCTCGGGCGCAACCACGGTCTGGAGATCGGCTCGCCAGGTCTCGAGACGCGGCCGACTCCGTCGGGCGCTCCTCGACCACCGGGGTGTGGCTACACCCGCGGGGCGTGCGTTTCGATCGCGATGATTCCCGAGCTGGGGTTGTCAGCGGAGAGGTGCACGACCGAGAACCCGCCGGTCTCCAGATCGGCTGCCGACGAGATGTAGGAACCGAGCGTCGTGCCGGTGGCCAACGCCATCTCGCGCAGAATCTCGGGCAACACCGGGCCGTGGCTGCAGAGCACAGCGGTCTTGCGCGAGCGCACCCGCTTGCCGATCACGCTGCGCACATCGGCGGTCCCTGCTTCTTGTGCGGCCTGGCTGATCTTGTCGGTGCGTTTGATCGGGATGCCGGTGGCGGCCGACAGCGGGGCGACCGTCGTCACGCAGCGGGTCGCCGTGCTGCTCACAATGCGCCGTGGCTGCCAGGCGGTGATCGTCTCGACCACGCTGGCCGCCTGGGCGACGCCGCGTTCGGTGAGCGGGCGGGTGCTGTCGGGGCCGTCCCAGCGGGCCGGCGGAAGTGCCTTGCCGTGGCGCAGCGCGATCAGGGCGAAGGTGCTCGTCACGCCGGCGTCGACGAGCTTGGCGAAGGCGTCGATGATCACGACATCCTGCTCGTAGGTGAGGTAGGTGCGTGCCTTCTTGATGGTCACCCATTCAATCGCGGCCACCTCGCCGTTCGGCACGAATGTTGAACGCTGAATCGCCTCGGGGGTGACCTCGGCCGCCCAGTAGTGCACGATCTTCTCGCGGTTGTTCGGCATCACGTAGCGCGAGATGGGCAGGGGGACACCGAGCGCGACGGCCAGCCCCGTCTCTTCCTCGATCTCCCGCACCGCCGTGCGCGGGAGTGATTCGCCCGGGTCGACTTTGCCCTTCGGAATCGTCACGTCGCCGTGCACGGTGCGGTGAATCAGCAGCACGTGCATTTTTCCGTCAATCAACCTCCAGCAGACGGCTCCTGCTGCGTAGACGGCCGTGTCAGTCATCGACTTCACTGATTTCATCGACGGATGGCCAAACGCTTGCGGTGCCCGATCTGTTGCATGAGCCTATTTTGCATGTCGTCGAGGAGCTGACCCGAATCGTCGCGGTCATGTCGGGTCCATTCCCCGGATTCACTCAGCCACCACGATGAGGTGCGGTCGTCCATGGCGCGTGCGAACAACGAGTCGATTTCGGCCAGGTGGTCGGGGGCGACGAGCCGCACCAGTGCCTCGACCCGACGGTCGAGGTTGCGGTGCATCATGTCGGCACTGCCGATGAAGACCTGGGGGTCGCCGTCGTTGTGAAACGAGAAGATGCGGGAGTGCTCCAGGTAGCGCCCAAGAATCGAACGCACCCGGATATTCTCACTCATGCCCTCGACGCCGGGTTTCAGGCTGCAGATACCCCGCACCCAGACATCGACCTTCACCCCGGCCTGGCTGGCCCGGTAGAGCGCGTCGATGATGGCCTCGTCGACCATCGAGTTGACCTTGATCCGGATGCCGGCCGGCCGGCCTTCCAGCGCCGCCGCCGTCTCATCGCCGATGCGCTTGAGCAGCGCTTTCCGTAGGTGCAGCGGGGCGACCAGCAGGCGCTTGAACTTCTTCTCGATGGCATAACCCGAGAGCTCGTTGAACAGACGGGTCAGGTCTTTGCCGACCTGGGCATCCGCGGTCAGCAGCCCGAGGTCCTCGTAAATGCGACTGGTCTTCGGGTTGTAATTGCCGGTGCCGATGTGGCTGTAGTGGCGCAGCACGCCCCGCTCCTGGCGCACGACGAGTGCCAGCTTGCAGTGGGTCTTCAAGCCGACGAGGCCGTAGACCACGTGCACGCCGGCCTTCTCGAGCTTGCGCGCCCAGGAAATGTTGGCCTGCTCGTCGAACCGCGCCTTGATCTCAACGAGGGCGAGCACCTGCTTGCCCGACTCCGCCGCGTCGATGAGCGCCTCGACGATGGGGCTGTCGCCCGAAGTGCGGTACAGCGTCTGCTTGATGGCGAGCACGTGCGGGTCGGCTGCCGCCTGCTCGAGAAACGCCTGCACGCTCGTCGCAAATGACTCGTAGGGGTGGTGCAGCAGGATGTCACCGCGGGAGATCGCCGCGAACACGTCGGGTTCCGCTTGAGGCTCGGCCGGCATCAGCTGCACAGCCGTGGTCGGCACATGCTTGTCGAAGTGCAGGTCGGGGCGGTCGATGCGGGAGAAGTCGAACAGGCCGCCGAGGTCGAGCGGGGCCGGCAGCCGGTACACCTCCTGGTCGGTCACGTCGAGTTCGCGCACGAGGAGGCCGAGGGTGACCTCGTCCATGTCTTCAGTGATCTCGAGCCGGATCGGCGGGCCGAACCGGCGCCGCAGCAACTCCTTTTCGAGCGCCTTGATCAGGTTCTCGGTCTCGTCTTCTTCGATCTCGACGTCTTCGTTGCGGGTGACCCGAAACACGTGGTGCTCGAGAATCTCCATGCCAGGAAAGAGGTCGCCGAGGTGATTGGCGATGAGGTCCTCAAGGGTGATGAAGCGCAGGTGTTCGACGGGCTCGGAGCGGTCGACGCGCACAAATCGCGGCAACATCGGCGGCACTTTGAGCCGCGCGAACTCCTGCTTGCCCGTCTTCGAGTTGCGCACCCGAATCGCCAGGTTGATCGACAAGCCGGAGATATAGGGGAACGGATGCGCCGGGTCGACGGCCAGCGGCATCAGCACCGGGAAGATCTGGTTCGAGAAGTAGTCGCGCAGCGAATCCCGCTCGTCCTGGCTCAGGGTGTCCCAGTTGACGACCTCGATGCCCTGCTCGGCGAGGGCGGGACGCACGAGGTCGTGAAAGGCGAGCGCGTGGCGGTTCTGCAGCGCATGCGCGGCCTTCGAAATGTCGGAGAGCACGTCCTGAGGCGCACGGCCCACGTTGGTGGGAACGGCCAGACCGGTCAGGATGCGCCGTTTCAGGCCGGCGACCCGCACCATGAAGAACTCGTCGAGGTTGCTGGCGAAAATGGCCAGAAAGTTGGCGCGTTCCAGGACCGGCAAGTCGGGATCCTCGGCCAGTTCCAGCACCCGCTGGTTGAAGGCAAGCCAGCTCAGTTCGCGGTCGAGGTACCGTTCGCTCGGTAGCGCAGGGTCATTCGCGCCGACCAAGGGGTCGAAGTCGTCGTCGAAGTCGCTGCCGAAATCGGAGTCTGCCTGGATGTTGTCGCCGTCCATCCGTCCATCTTTGCACCGCCCGCCAAACTTTCGGGGCCGTATTGGTGAACACGCTCCCCGTTGATCTTTCTCGGTGGTCGAGCCGGTCGAGACCCGGTGGGCCGATCTCGAGACCCGATTGCGAGATCTCGATCGGTTGTCGAGCCTGTCGAGACACGATCACCGGGTCCTCGATCACCGGTTGCGCGATCAACGACGCACGCTACCGCCGGTACTGCATGTCAATCGTGTGATCGACAAAGCCCAGCGACCGATACAGATGCACGGCCCCCTCATTGTCGGCTTCGACATAGAGCGCCGCCGTGGTGCAGCCGCGCTCGATTAGGCGTCGGAGGCCCGCCTGCATCAGGATGCGCCCGAGGCCCCGGCCGGCGGCATCCGGATGCACCCCGATCACGTAGATCTCGCCGAGACGGTGCCCGTCGGCATCGGGCTCGTCAATCTTCAGCCAGTTATAGCCGATCAGGCGGCCGGTGCCGGCGGGGGCGTCGTTGGTGTCTGCATTGCCCGACGTCTCGCGGGCGAGCAGAAAATCGCCGGCGTCGAACCAGGGCTCTGCCCTGCGGTCGGCGAGGTCGGCCAGCGTCACGGCGCCCTGCTCGGGATGACTCGCGAAGATGAGCGCGTTCAACGCCACCCACTCCGCGTCATCGACGCCGGGGCGGAATGCGCTGATCGCCACCCCCGGCTCGGACGCCGGGGCGACCACGGAACCGCCGACGTCGCCGAGCGGCATCCGCAGTTGCAGCAGCGTGCGCACCGGGGCGAAACCGGACCGCAGTGCGAGGGCGCGGGCAGCCGGGTGATCGCCGTGTGCCCACGCGGTGAGCGCCGCTTCGGGGTCGATCTCGCCTAACAATGCGGCAGCCGCCTCGGTTCCCAACCCGTTGCCGCGATACGCCGGCAGAATCACCAGATCGAGCTCGCCGTCGCCGAGGATCGCGCCGCCGACGGGAGCTCCCTCTTTCATGATCAAGGCCGCCCGCCGCCGTCCCGCCGCCGCATCGAGCAGGCTCTGCTCATTAAAGGGGTGGTAACCGTCGAACCGGGTTGCCGTATCGGCGACCTCTCGAAATGCAGCCGAGGAGGCGGCATCCGTCAGATCAAGAAATCTCAGTGAGAGAGACACGCGAGCCATTTTCCTCTTCATGCACAGTGAACCGGTATCCGACGTTGCGCACGGTGCCGATCAGTGACTCCTGGTCACCCAGCTTCGCGCGCAGACGCCGCACATGCACGTCGACCGTGCGGGTGCCGCCGAAATAGTCGTAACCCCACACCTCGCTGAGCAGCTGCTCCCGGGTGAACACCCGCGACGGATGCGCGGCCAAGAAGCGCAGAAGCTCGAACTCCTTATAAGTGAGGTCGAGTGGCTTGCCATGCACCTTGGCCGAATAGCTCGCCTCGTCGATCACGACGCCGGCAGCCCGAATCAGGGGAGCGGGAACGTCGCGCGGGGTGCGACCTGCAGCAAGACGGATGCGCGCATCGATTTCGGCCGGACCAGCCGAGTCGAGAATCACATCGTCGATGCCCCAATCGGGGCTGACCGCCGTGAGGCCGCCCTCAGTGATGATAAGCAGCAATGGAGTTTCGGCGCCGCTGGACCGCAAGATCTGGCAGAGGCCTTTGGCTGCGACGAGGTTCGTGCGGGCGTCGATGAGGATCAGATCGGAATCAGGCGCTGTCAAGATCTGTCCCGGCTGGGCAGGGAGATAAGTCATGCCGTGCGAGAGCAACGCCAGGGCGGGGAGAACATCATTGTTGACCGCCGAGGTAAGGATCAACAACTGTGCCAACCGCATCCTCCAAGGATCGTGCGCCAATACTACAGTGCGCGAGATTCCGGCCGCGGCAGGGCAGAATGGGGAGCGTGAAGAGCCAGTGGAAATCCGTCGCAGTTGTGTGGCTGCTGAGCGTGGTCTGCGCGCTGCTCGTCGGGCTGCTCTCCGTTCCCGGCCAATACCTGGCCTGGATCGGCCTCTCCGTGGCCGGTTGCACCATCGTGACACTGTGCATCCAGCTCGCCGGTGGGCGTCCGGAAGGCTACGTGGACCGGGTGACCGCCAGCATCGTCGGCTCCGTTCTCGTGCTGGGCGCAGCGACCGGGATCTTCGTTCTGGTCGGGCTGCTCTGACCGATCTCCCTGGCTGCGCTGCCTGACTGCGCTGACGCGCTGACCGACTGAAGCAACCGCTGGTCGCAGAGCAGTAGAGTTGAAGCATGTCGCCGCTTGCATTCGAAATCCTCTTTCTGGGCCTCCTCGGACTGGCCAGCCTGTCGATCGCGTGGGTCTCAGTGGTCGTCCTCCTGAACCTCTTCCGGGGTCAGCGGTAGTTTCAATGATCGAATTGCCGGTCGGTCTACCGCCCGAACTCGTGCCGCTGTCGTGGCTGATCGGGGTCTGGGAAGGCTCCGGCGTACTCGATTACGCGGTCGGTGACGAGAGCGTCACCCGCGAATTCGGACACCGGATGAGCTTCAGCCATGACGGACTGCCGTACCTGAACTACAGCTCGTACACCTGGCTCGAACCCGAAGAGGGCTCGGACAGTGACGAGAAGACCCCGTTGGCCACCGAGACCGGCTACTGGCGGTTGCACCGGCCGCAGGGTGACGGCGATCCGGGCCCCGGACTCTTGCCTGCGCGGAGCGCGGCCCCCTTCACCGATGCTGAATCGGTCGAAACCCTTCGCAATGACGCCGGCGGGTTCGACATCGAGGTCACCCTGGTGCATCCGGGCGGCGTCGCAGAACTGTACCTCGGACAGGTCGCCGGCCCCCGCATCGATCTGGCCACCGACGCCGTTGTACACAGTGAGACTGCAAAGCCTTACACGGCGGCGACCCGGCTCTACGGCCTGGTCGAGAATCATCTGCTGTGGGCGTGGGACATCGCCGCCCTCGGCCAAGGTCTGCGCACTCACGCGTCGGGCCGCCTCGCACGAGTGGAATAGACACACCATGACCGAACCAATGGTTTCCCCCCTTCTTGAGCTCGACGGGGCGGTGCAAGCCGACGGTCTCGATGTCGGCGTCGCCGCCCACTACGGCAACCMGATGATTGAACAGCGTCACCTGCTGGCCGGCGATGCCGTGGTCGATCTCTCCCACCGCGGCGTGCTCGGCGTCGCCGGGCCCGACCGGTTGAGCTGGCTCAACTCGATCTCAAGCCAGGCGCTGCTCGGGCTGACGCCGGGGGAGTCGACCGAAACGTTGATGCTCGACCAGACCGGACGCGTCGAGTACGCGATGCAGGTGATCGACGACGGCGTTGAAACCTGGCTGCTCGTCGAAGCCGCCGAACTACCGGGCCTGCACGCCTGGCTCGACAAGATGCGTTTCATGCTGCGTGTCGAGGTGCGCGACCACACGCATGAGTACGCGACGATCGGCACGATGGGCGCGGATGCGGCGCCAACTCGGCTCGCTGTGCTCACGCCGGCCGCCCCGAACGGTGTGGCGCTCGTCTGGAACGACCCGTGGGAACACGTGACTCCGGGTGGCCACCAGTACGCCGAGACCGCTGAGCACCCCGGCGCATCCTGGCACTGGCGTGAAACCCTGATTCCGCGTGCCGCGCTCAGTGAGTTGCGCGACGCGGTCACGGCCGGGTCGTTGCAGGTCGCCGGCATCCTCGCTTTCGAAGCGCTGCGCATCGCGGCCTGGCGCCCGCGCCGCGCCCTGGAGACCGACGAGAAGACTATCCCGCACGAACTGGACTGGCTGCGCACCGCGGTGCACCTGAACAAGGGCTGCTACCGCGGACAGGAAACCGTGGCCAAGGTGCACAACCTCGGGCACCCGCCGCGTCGTCTCGTGCTGTTGCACCTCGACGGCTCCGACTCAATCCTTCCGGTGCACGGCGACGAGGTCTCGGCCGACCGGGTGCTGCCCGGCAGCGAGCCCGAACGACGCCCGATCGGCGCCATCACCTCGAGTGCCCGGCACTTCGAGCTCGGACCGATCGCGCTCGCCGTGGTCAAGCGGGCGGTGCCGGCCAGCGTCACCGTCTATGTCGAGTCGCAGGGCGTCTCGATCGCGGCCAGCCAAGAAGTGATCGTGCCGCAATCGGCCGGCGCGGTGCTCGACATCCCGCGGATGCCGCGGCTCGGCGTGCGTCCGCCGCGCTAGGCAACCCTCGCTGTCGTTCACTCATCGAGCCGCTTCGGTGATCGAGCTTGTCGAGATCCCGTGACCGGCTCGCGAGACTGGCCCACCGGGTCTCGACAGGCTCGACCACCGTTTCGGTGATCGAGCCGCTTCGGTGATCGAGCTTGTCGAGATCCCGTGACCGGCTCGCGAGATTGGCCCACCGGGTCTCGACAGGCTCGACCACCGACTAATCCCAGCGAAAACCGTTCGGCTCCACGGATGCCCACGGCAGCGTCAGCTCGCCGAGCTTCCAGCGTGCCGGCCCGCCCTGCACCGGCCAGCCCTGCGCTTTGAGCGCGGCAACGGTCGCGACCCAGCGTTGTTTCGGGCCGTAGGCGCCGAGCGGTGACTGATGCTGCCAGTGACGGTCGAGGTCCCGCAATAATTCGTACACCCTCTCGCCGGGCACATTGCGGTGAATCAGAATCTTCGGAAGGCGCTCGGCGACGATCGACGGACGCTCGAGGTCGTCGAGGCGCAGCGAGATGCTGAAGTGGGACGGTCCGCCCGGAGCGACATCCACCCAGGCGTGGATGCGCCCGATCTCGTCACAGGTGCCGTCGATCAGCACACCGTTCGGCTGGAGCCGGGTCACCAGCATCTTCCAGGCCGGTAGCACCTCCGACTCGTCGTACTGGCGCAGCACATTCTGCGCCCGGATGATCGCGGCCGTGCGACCCTTCGGCAACGGCACTTCGAAGCCGCCGACCGCGAAGGAGACATGCGCGTGGGTGGCGAAACCGGTCTTGCCCTCCCGCACCTCGGCCAGCTGCTCGTTCGCACCGCGCACCCGGGCCGGGTCGATCTCGAGACCGAGCACCTGCACATCCGGTCGCTTCTTGGCCAGCCGGTGGTGCAGCTCGAGGGCGGTCACCGCGCTCGCGCCGTAACCAAGGTCGACAACGAGCGGGTCGGCGACGTGGCGCAGCACACGCAGATGACCGATCCAACGGTCAATGCGGCGGAGCCGGTTCGTGTTCGTGGTTCCACGTGTAATTGTTCCGACCGGCATACTCCTATTGTCCCCTCTCGCTAGAGTTGAAACATGTCTGCGCCATACACACTCGTCCTCCTCCGTCACGGCAACAGCCTGTGGAACCAGCAGAACCTCTTCACCGGCTGGGTGGATGTTCGACTGAGCGAACAGGGAATCATCGAGGCCCGCCGGGCCGGCGAACTCCTCGCCGAAGCCGGAATCCTCCCCGACATCGTTCACACCTCGGTGCTCACCCGCGCCATCCAGACCGCCGACCTCGCGCTCGAGCAGGCCGACCGTCTCTGGATCGACGTCAAGCGTTCCTGGCGTTTGAACGAGCGCCACTACGGCGCTCTGCAGGGCCTCGACAAGGCGGAGACCCTCGCGAAGTACGGTCCGGAGCAGTTCCAGCTCTGGCGTCGCAGCTTCGATGTGCCGCCGCCCGTGCTGGCCGACGACGCCAAGTGGTCGCAGGTCGGCGACGCCCGCTACGCCAACCTCGGCGACGCGGTGCCCCGCACCGAATGCCTGAAAGACGTCATCGAGCGGATGCTGCCCTACTGGGAGTCCGACATCGCCGGCGACCTCAAGACCGGCAAGACCGTGCTCGTCACCGCCCACGGCAACTCGCTGCGCGCGCTGGTCAAGCACCTCGACGGTGTCTCCGATGAGGACATCGCCGAGCTCAACATCCCCACCGGCATCCCACTTGTCTACAAGCTGGGCGAAGACCTGATGCCGCTTGGTCCTGGCGAGTACCTCGACCCCGAAGCCGCCGCTGCCGGCGCCGCGGCGGTTGCCGCGCAGGGCAAGAAGTAGCCCCTCTCCGCCATCGACGAAGCCCCGGGACCGTTCGCACGTTCCCGGGGCTTCGTCGTATCTACTTAACCCGCGCTTAACCCGGGCCCGGAAGGCTACTAGGAACCGCTGTCCTGGTGCCAGTCGCCGGTTCCGAGGTACTGAACCTTCTTCGCGATCGAGACCGCATGGTCGGCGAAACGCTCGTGGTAACGGCTCGCGAGAGTCGCATCGACGGTGTCAGCAGCCTGACCCTTCCAAGTCTCGCCGAGAACCGCGTCGAACACGCTGAGGTGCAGCGCGTCGACCTTGTCGTCTTCATTGCGGATGGTCTCGGCCAGCTGCATGTCTTCGGTGGTGAGAAGCTCGGTGAGCATGTTGGCGATCGCAACGTCGACCGCGCCCATCTGCGCGAAGGTGGGGCGCAGGCTCTTCGGAATCACCTTGTCGGGGAACCGGTAGCGGGCCAGCTGCGCGATGTGGGTCGACATGTCGCCCATCCGCTCAAGCGACGCGCTGATGCGCAGGGCGCTGACGACGATGCGCAGGTCGCGGGCGACCGGCTGCTGCCGAGCGAGGATGGTGATGGCCAATTCATCGAGTTCGACGGTCAGCAGGTCGATCTTGTCGTCATCGGCGATGACCTCCTCGGCGAGCCCGACATCGGACTCGTTGAAGGCTCGTGTCGCTTTGTCGATCGAGATAGCAACGAGGCGGGAAATCTCGACGAGACGCTCCTGCACCTCGGCAAGCTCCTGTTGGAATACTTCGCGCATCGGTGTGGTCCTTCCTGGCCGCGCAACTCGCGGGCCGATGAGACCCGACTGGTCCCCGAGCTAGCATGCCCGGGTCAGGTTAACGGCAGGTGCCGCGGGCTTGAACACTTCCTAAAGTATCGTGGCCGACCTCGTTTACCGGCTTCGACCCCTGCGCGAGTCACTAACCTAGAAGAATGGAATCGACGTGGCTGGTGCTTGTCTGCCTGGCTTTGGGTTTGGCAGTCGGTGCCGGATTCGTCACTCTGCTCTATGCGGCTGAACGACACGGCCGACAGGCAGCTGAAGTGGTCAACCCCGCGGTTCCCGACGGCATCGATCAGGTGCTCGATGCGCTGGAGTCAGCCGGCGTCGTACTCGACCCGTCGAACAATGTCATCAAGGCGTCGCCGGGCGCCCTCTCACTCGGCCTGGTCTTCAACCGTCAGCTGGTGCATCCCGAGTTGGTCGACCTCGTCGGCCAGGTGCGACGCAGCGGTGAGACGATCACCGAAGACCTCGAACTCGCCCGCGGGCCGTTCGGTGAGGCGAGCATGCACTTTCGGGTGCGCCTGGCCACGCTCGGCACCCGCTACGTGCTTCTACTCGCCGACGACCACACCGAGGCGGTCCGGCTCGACGAGGTGCGCCGGGACTTCGTTGCGAACATCAGCCATGAGCTGAAGACCCCGATTGCCGCGGTCGGCCTGCTCGCCGAGGCTCTCGATCAGGCGGCGGATGAACCGGTGCAGGTTCGCCGGTTCGCCAACCGGTTGACGTCGGAGTCGCGTCGCCTCGCCCGCCTCACCCAGGAAATCATCGAGCTGTCGCGCCTGCAGGCGCAGGAGGCGCTCGCGCTGCCCGAATTGGTCAGTGTCGATGCGATCGTCGCCGATGCCGTCGATCAGAACCGGGTTGTCGCCGACGCCGCGAAAATCACCATCGCAGTCGGCAAGAAGACCCGTGCCTACGTCTACGGCGACGAGCAACTGCTGGTGATGGCGGTGAACAACCTGGTCGCCAACGCTGTCGCGTACTCGGCCGAGGGATCGCGGATCGGCGTCGGCGTGCGCCGCAACAGCGGCGCCGTCGAGATCACTGTCACCGACCAGGGCGTCGGCATTCCCGAGGTCGATCTTGACCGCGTGTTCGAGCGGTTCTTCCGCGTCGACCAGGCGCGAGCCCGCAACACCGGCGGAACGGGCCTCGGCCTCGCCATCGTCAAGCACGTCGTGCAGAACCACGGCGGCGACATCCGTGTCTGGTCGCAGCTCGGCCACGGCTCGACCTTCACCATCAGAATTCCGGAAGCTCCGGTGACCGGGCCGAACGCACTACCCACCACAACCGCGCTGGCGGCGACAGGAGACACCACCCCGTGACACGCATTCTTCTGGTTGAAGACGAGAGCTCATTGAGCGAACCGTTGAGCTTCTTACTTGAACGGGAAGGCTACGAGGTGGTGGTGGCCGAAGACGGGCCGAGTGCCCTCGCCGAGTTCGACCGAGCCGGCGCCGATGTGATTCTGCTCGATCTGATGCTCCCGGGCATCCCTGGCACCGAGGTGTGCCGAGAGATCCGCACGCGTTCCAACGTGCCGATCATCATGCTGACGGCCAAAGACTCTGAGATCGATGTCGTGGTCGGCCTCGAGCTCGGGGCCGACGACTACGTCACCAAGCCCTATTCGACCCGTGAGCTGCTGGCCCGCATCCGGGCGGTGATGCGGCGCCGCATCGACGAGGGTGACGACGGCGAGAACGTGCTGAGCTCCGGCACCGTGCAGATGGACATCGAACGGCACACCGTCTCGGTTTCCGGTGCCGTGGTTCCGATGCCGCTGAAGGAGTTCGAGCTGCTCGAGTTTCTGTTGCGCAACGCGGGCCGGGTGCTCACCCGCGGTCAGCTGATCGACCGCGTCTGGGGAACCGACTATTTCGGCGACACCAAGACCCTGGATGTGCACATCAAGCGCATCCGTTCACGCATCGAGCAGACTCCCTCCGAGCCGACGATGCTCGTCACCGTTCGAGGGCTGGGCTACCGCTTCGAGGCGTGACCCATTCAGGCACATGAAAACGCCCGGTCTGGCGGCAGGAGCCGCACGGACCGGGCGTTTCTGTGAGCGGTGCTACGGGGCAGTCGTCGGCTCGGCCGTCGGTTCTGCGGTCGGCGTCACTGCGGGAAGCTGCGTGGCGACGGGCTCCGGGGTCGGAGCGAGCGTCTTGTACTGCGGCAGCTGGTTGGTGAGAACCGGCACGAGAAGCTCAACGCCGGTCTCTTCGCCGTACTGGAAGAACATGGGAAGCAAGGCGCCCGGAATGGTATCGATCCGCTCGAGCTGCACACTCGGGTAGCCGGGGTCACCGATCGGGATCGATGAGTTGGCGGGAATTTCGACCTCCTGCGAGACCTTCTTGCCCCCCTTCGCCTCGTACTGGATCTTCAGATCCTGCGATGTCTTGCCTGAGTTCACGACGGTGACGAGCAGGTTGCCGAGCTCGCCGTTGTCAGAAATGACGATGGCGTTACGGATGGCGAGATCACCCACGTTGCCACTGACGCCATCACTGGCGTCATAGTGAATCGTGGTCGCCTGAGGTGCAAACAAGTTGCAGGCGCTCGTGCCCAACAGAATGCCAGCCGCCAAAACGACGGATGCAGCGATACGCGCCCTCACAAGACCTCCACAACGGTTCGACGTTCAACCTGACCGGTCAGAACGCCGCAAAATTACGCTTTGAGTTTAGCTTATCGGTGTTCGGAGCAGAGAGTGATCGGGCCGAACCCTACCATTTGGCGCTGTGGTATCCTAGAGGTTGCTGAAGGGATACAAATACATGCTGTTTGAGGTTGGCGAAACTGTCGTATATCCCCACCACGGAGCCGCAACTATCACTGAAGTGAAGACGCGGATCATCAAGGGTGAAGAGAAGCTGTACCTGAAGCTCAATGTTACCCAGGGCGACCTGACCATTGAAGTCCCTGCCGAGAATGTTGATCTTGTCGGCGTGCGTGACGTGATTGGCCGAGAGGGGCTCGACAAGGTTTTCGATGTGCTCCGCGCACCGTTCACCGAAGAGCCCACCAACTGGTCGCGTCGTTACAAGGCAAACCTGGAAAAACTCGCTTCCGGCGATGTCATCAAGGTGTCAGAGGTTGTGCGCGACCTGTGGCGTCGAGACCAAGACCGCGGCCTCTCAGCAGGCGAAAAGCGGATGCTGGCCAAGGCGCGTCAGATCCTTATTTCCGAACTGGCCCTGGCCGAAAAGACCGACGAAGAGAAGGCATCAACAGTTCTCGACGAGGTACTTGCTTCCTAGTCTTTTCATCAGTATCAGGCGGCGCCGCGAGGTGCCGCCTTTCTCGTTTTCATTCACTCCCCGTTCCCCCTGATGCTCGTTTACGGCGTCGGCCCCACCAGATAGCCTCCTGACATGACTGAACTGCTTGCCCCGACCGTCGCGGTCATTGTCGTCGCCGCGGGCAGTGGCACCCGGCTCGGTCGCACCCTGCCGAAGGCTTTCGTGCCCGTTGCCGGGGTGCCCATGCTCGAGCGCGCACTCGGTTCCGTTCTCGGGATGCAGGAGCCGACGCAGATCATTGTCGTCGCCCCCGAAGCCCTGCTCGGTGAGGCCCGGACGATGGGCGATCACGCAGCCCGCGGCATCCCGGGCGGCTTCGATCTGGTCGGAACCGTCGTGGCGGGTGGCGATACCCGGCAAGATTCCGTCAACCGCGGCCTGGCCGTGCTGCGCCCCGAAATTCGCACGGTGCTTGTGCACGACGCAGCCCGCGCCCTCACCCCGTCAACGCTGTTCGACGCCGTTGTCGACGCTGTTTGCTCCACCGGCGCCGGTATTCTGCCCGGCCTCGCCGTCGTCGACACGATCAAACGAGTCGACGCTGCCGGGGCAGTGCAGGCCACGCTCGACCGGTCTGAGCTTGCGGCCGTGCAGACGCCGCAGGGCTTTCCGCGCGCCATGCTGGTCGCCGCGGCCGAGGCAGCCACTGCCGCGGCAACGGCCGAGGCGACGGATGACGCGGCGCTCGTTGCAGCCGCCGGTCACCCCGTGCACGTCATCGACGGCTCCCCGCTCGCGTTCAAGATCACCACCGACGCCGACCTGCGCCGGGCCGAGCTGCTGCTCTCTCCGCACACGCCTGTCGCGCCGCTCATCCCGCGCATCGGCACGGGCCTCGACGTTCACGCCTTCGACGATGCCTCCCCGCTCTGGCTTGCAGGCCTGCACTGGCCGGGGGAGCGGGGCCTCTCCGGGCACAGCGACGGCGACGCCGCGGTGCACGCCATCTGCGACGCATTGCTCTCCGCCGCCGGGCTCGGCGATATCGGCGGCGTCTTCGGCACCTCAGATCCCCGCTACGCCAATGCGCACGGCGAGCTGTTTCTGCGGGAGACACTGCGCCTGCTCACCGAGGCGGGATTCCGGGTCGGAAACGTCGCCGTGCAGATCATCGGCAACCGGCCGAAGCTCGCCCCGCGTCGGGCCGAGGCGGAGGCCTGGCTCAGCGGCATCCTCGACGCCCCGGTCAACGTGTCGGCGACGACGACCGACGCGCTCGGCTTTACCGGTCGGGGCGAGGGCATCGCCGCATCGGCCACCGCCCTTCTCCTTCCCATCGCATCCGTTCCCATCGCATCCGTTCCCGTCTCCTCGGCCCCGGGCGGGACGCCCCAGGTAACCGTGCAGAGTGCTGTCCTAAGCTGGGAGGCGTGACTGTGCGACTTTACGATTCGAAGGCTCAAGCCCTTCGCGACTTCATTCCCCTCGTGCCCGGGAAAGTCGGGATCTACGTCTGCGGTCCCACCGTGCAGTCGTCGCCGCACATCGGCCACCTGCGGAGCGCGCTCGTCTATGACCAGCTGCGCCGTTGGCTGGCCTACCGCGGCAACGATGTGACCTTCGTGCGCAACGTCACCGACATCGACGACAAGATTCTGGTCAACGCCCAGGGCTCGACCGAAGAATGGTGGGCGCTGGCCTACCGCTACGAACTCGAGTTCACCGCCGGCTACCAGCGCCTCGGAATCCTCGCCCCCACCTACGAGCCGCGGGCCACCGCGAGTGTGCAGCAGATGCAGGACATCATTGCGCGCCTGGTCGACCGCGCCCACGCCTACCCGGCTGCCGACGGCTCCGGCGACGTCTACTTCGCCACCGGAAGCTGGCCGGCCTACGGCGAGCTCACCCGGCAGAGCCTTGACAACATGGAAGCCGCGGTCGATGCCGACCCGCGCGGCAAACGCGACCCCCGCGACTTCGCACTCTGGAAGGGACACAAGGCCGATGAGCCGGCGTCCGCTTCCTGGCCGTCGCCGTGGGGCGACGGACGCCCCGGCTGGCACATCGAGTGCTCGGCCATGGCCGCCCGCTACCTCGGCAGCCAGTTCGACATTCACGGCGGTGGCCTCGACCTGCGCTTTCCGCACCACGAAAACGAACTCGCCCAGTCGGTCGCGGCCGGCGACGCCTTCGCCAACTACTGGGTGCACAACGGGCTCGTCAACGTTGGCGGTCAGAAGATGTCCAAGTCGCTCGGCAACTCGGTCTTCGCGGCCGAACTGTTGGAGCAGGCGCGACCCATCGTCGTGCGCTACTACTTGGGCGCCGCCCACTACCGCTCGACCCTCGACTTTCTGCCCGGCTCCCTCGCCGAGGCTGAAGCGGCGCTGGAGCGCATCGAAAGCTTCCTCGACCGTGCCGACCGCCGACTCGCCGATACTCGGTTCGCCGGGGCAGGCGTCGAAGTTGTGCCGGATGAGTTCGCTGCGGCAATGGACGACGATTTGGCCGTTCCGCAGGCGCTCGGTGTGCTTCACGAGACTGTGCGGGCCGGCAATGCCGCGCTCGACGCCGAGGACCTGCACGCCGCAGCATCCGCCCGCTCCCACGTTCTCGCCATGAGCGAGGTCTTGGGAATCAACCCCCTGTCGCCCGGTTGGGCCGTGGCGACAGATGAACCAGCCATGGTCGCACTGACCGCCCTCGTCGAGCGCCTGCTCGCCGACCGGGAAATCGCCAGGCAGAGCCGTGATTTTGCGGCCGCAGACCGAATCCGGAGCGAACTCGTCGACGCCGGAATCACCATCGAAGACACCCCATCGGGTGCCCATTGGAGTTTTGACTAATGAAGAACACAGAGCGCAAGGCGCGCACCGGCGCCGTACGCAAGGGAAGCCGCGGACCGCAGGTCGGTTCGGGCGGACAGGGGCGCCAGGCGCTCGAAGGCAAGAAGCCGACGCCGAAGGCCGAAGACCGTCCGTACCACCCCGCCGGCAAGCGCAAGGCTGCTCAGGATCGCTTTGCCGCGGCCGGTGGAACCCGCAAGCGACAGGGTGCCGACGGCGCCGAGTCGCGTGGCGGCTACCAGGGTGGTGCGCAGGGCGGTGGAGCCCGCGGCTCCAACCGCGGCGGAACCGGCAACACCGGCGGCGGCGGTTCGTCGACCCGCAACGTGAAGCAGATCGACGAGCACGAAATCGTGACCGGCCGCAACTCGGTGCTCGAGGCGCTGCGCGCCAAGATCCCCGCGAAGGCCCTCTACATCGCGACGCGCATCGAAATGGATGACCGCACCAAGGAGATCCTGTCGATCGCCACCGGCCGCGGCATCCCGATCCTCGAGGTGATGCGTCCGGAACTCGACCGTCTCGCCGGTCGCGACGCCGTGCACCAGGGCGTCGCCCTCAAGGTTCCGGCCTATGAGTACGCGCACCCGATCGAACTGCTCGAGCTGACCATCAGCCGCGGCCACAAGCCGTTGTTCGTTGCCCTCGACGGCATCACCGACCCGCGCAACCTGGGTGCCATCATCCGTTCGACCGCCGCCTTCGGTGGTCACGGCGTGATCGTGCCGGCGCGTCGCTCGGTCGGCGTCACGGCGTCGGCGTGGAAGACCTCGGCCGGTGCGGCAGCTCGCACCCCCGTTGCCATGGCGACCAACCTGACCGCGACGCTCAAGGCGCTCAAGGAGCGCGGTGTGTTCGTGCTCGGCCTCGACGGCGACGGCGACGTGTCGCTGCCCGGCCTCAGCCTGGCCGACCGCCCGATCGTGATCGTCGTCGGCAGCGAAGGCAAGGGGCTCTCGCGCCTCGTCGCCGAAACCTGCGACGCGATCGTCTCCATCCCGATCAGCGCCGCAGCCGAATCGCTGAACGCCGGTATCGCGGCTAGCGTCACGCTCTACGAGATCTCCCGCCTGCGTGCGGAGGCCTCCACCGTGAAGGCAGCGACGAAGGCTGCCAACAAAGCAGCGAAGGCTGCAGCGGTCTAGCGTTCGCGCTCTCGTTTGACGAAAACGGTGCCGTCCCTTCGGGGCGGCACCGTTTTTCGCATCTCGGTGGTCGTCCCATCCCAGTGGTTGACGAGTGGCCGCGGCCAAAAGAAGGAGCGGAGAGGCGTGTCGCGCTCACGAGCCTGTCAGAAGGCCCACGACACACCTCCGCTCCTAATTTTGGTTGCTCGCGGAGAAGCGGGGAGTCGAGCGGTGGTCGCGATCACCGAAACGGTGACTAGACCTTCAGCCGCCAGTCGCTCTCGTCGTCGGCCCCGCCGGCTACCGAGATCGGCATCGTGATCGAACCCGTCGGCGGGTCGATCACCGTGACCTCATCGCGACGGTGACGCAGGACATCCTGCACGTACGAGGTGACGGCTTCGGCGAGGGGAATGTCGCGGCCCTGGTGCTGCGCCATGAACCAGCGGTGGTCGAGCAGCTGGTGAAAGACCTCGGCCGGCTCCAGCTTGCCCTTGAGCTCCCGCGGAATCGCGCGCACAACCGGTTCGAACACGCGCACGAGCCACTCGTGGGCGACCATCTCTTCGTCGGCGTCGGGGTTGCCGTAGCTGGCTGTGTACGAATCGAGGTCGTTGAGCAGGCGCCGCGCCTGGTT
The DNA here is from genome assembly GCF_052113185.1 of Leifsonia sp. YAF41. Lineage (NCBI taxonomy): Bacteria > Bacillati > Actinomycetota > Actinomycetes > Micrococcales > Microbacteriaceae > Leifsonia > Leifsonia sp. YAF41. The sequence continues at coordinate 56,262 of NZ_JBFRCS010000008.1, read as the reverse complement.
CTCTTCGGCGTCGAGCCCGGTCAGGCGCAACAGGCGGCGCTGGTGGTGCCCGGCGTCGACGACCTTCGGCTGGATGCGCACGGTCGTGCCGCTTTCGTCGGTCTTGATGCCGAGTTCTTCGATGTCGAAACCGAGGTGGTTGAGGCGTTCGACGCGCTCGGTGATGCGCCAGCGTTCGGAGCTGGCGAACGACTCGGAGCCGGTGAGCTCCTTCCAGAGCGAACGGTAGGCGGCGACGATGCCGTTGCTGATCCGGATGGGGTCGAGCTCGTCGGCGACGCGGCCGCCGGCTTCGAGGTCCATCAGTTCACCGGCGATGTTCACGCGCGCGATCTCGAGGTCGTTCTCACGCTGCCCGTTGGAGAGCCCGCCGGGGTAGAGCTGGCCGGTCTCGGCATCCACCAGATACGCGGCGAAGGCACCGGCATCGCGGCGGAACAGCGTGTTCGACAGCGACACATCGCCCCAGAACAGGCCGACCATGTGCACGCGCACGAGCAGTACGGCGAGGGCATCGACCAGGCGAGTGGCGGTGTCGGGGCGCAGCGTCTGCGAATACAGCGCGCGGTAGGGCAGCGAGAACTTGAGGTGCCGCGTGACGAGCACCGACTTGAGCGGAGCGCCATCTTCGTCGGTGCGGTTGGTGATCACGGCCAGCGGCTCGACGCAGGGGAGATCGAGGCCCTGCAGCCGACGCAACATGTCGTACTCGCCCTTGGCCATTTCGCTCGTCGTCTCTTTGATCGCGACGACGCGACCGCTGAGGTGGGCGAACCGCACGAGGTGCCGCGAGATGCCCTTGGGCAGAGCTGCGATGTTCTGGTTCGGCCAGGCGTCCAGGGGCAAATGCCAGGGAAGATCGAGCAGCGCCGGGTCGGCCGTTGCCGAAAGAATATTGAGAGAACCGCTCATAGCTCGAGCCTACCGGCGCCAGCCAGGTCGAGAGAGACTGAGGCACAGCCGAGGTCAGGATTAGGCTGGCACCGTGAACCTACAGCCACGTTCGACACCCATGACCGTCACCGTGACCGGAGCGGGTGGCCAGATCGGCTACGCGCTTCTCTTTCGCATTGCATCAGGCCAGTTGCTCGGTTCCGACGTGCCGGTCAGGTTGAACCTGCTGGAGATCCCCGCGGGGATGGCAGCTGCCGAGGGCGCGGCGCTCGAGCTGCAGGACGGCGCCTTCCCGCTGCTGCACTCAGTTGAGGTGACGGATGACGCCACGCGGGCCTTCGACGGAACCAACGTCGGGTTGCTGGTCGGCGCACGCCCGCGGGGACCCGGCATGGAACGCCGCGACCTGCTCGAAGCCAACGGTCGGATCTTCGGTCCTCAGGGGGCCGCGATCAACGCCGGCGCGGCGCGAGACATCCGGGTGGTCGTGGTGGGGAATCCCGCGAACACGAACGCGCTGATCGCCGCGGCGCACGCACCGGATGTTCCGTCCGAACGGTTCACCGCCCTCACCCGACTCGATCAGAACCGGGCGCTCGGCCTGCTGGCGGCGCATCTCGAGGCGCCGGTGCACTCCATCCGCGATGTCACGATCTGGGGAAACCACTCGGCCACGCAGTACCCCGACGTGTTTCACGCGCGCGCCGGTCGCACGCCGATCATCGATCTGGTCGACGAGCGCTGGTTGAGCGACGAGTTCATTCCGCGGGTGGCCCAGCGCGGTGCGGAGATCATTGCGGTGCGCGGCGCCTCCTCGGTGGCGTCGGCGGCGAATGCGACGATCGACCATGTTTTCGACTGGGTGAACGGCACCGGCGAGAGTTGGACGTCGGCGGCGGTGGTCTCCGACGGGTCATACGGGGTTCCGGCCGGACTCATTTCGTCGTTCCCGGTGCGCGCCGTCGACGGCGCCTGGCAGATTGTGCAGGGCCTCGCCATCAACGAATTCTCGCGCGCACGCATCGATGCCTCGGTCGCCGATCTGCTCGACGAGCAGAACGCGGTGCGGGCACTCGGCTTGCTGCCCGAGTGACTCGCGAGGCAGAAGCTCACGACAGGGAGGATGCCATGCATCGGTCAACGACCAGTGTCGACGAGTTCTTGGAGGGGCTCGACGGAGCGCAGGGGGAGGCGATGCGCGCGCTGGACCTGCTCATCCATCCGCTGATGAGCGGACTCTCCCGCACCCTCTGGGAAGGGGTGTTCTGGGGCGGCACCGAACAGCAGATCATCGGCTACGGCGACCTGGTGCAGAAGCGCCCCCGCGGAGCAGAGGTCGAATGGTTTCTGATCGGTCTGGCTCAGCAGAAGAACTATCTCAGTCTCTACGTCAACGCGGTCGAGGACGGCGACTATGTGGGTCGTCGGTTCGCGGAATCGGTTGGCGCGTCGAAGGTCGGGGCCAGCAGCCTGAGCTTCAAGCGATTCGAGGACATCAACCTGGAGGCGCTCACCGACCTCGTCGAAACGGCTCGCGCGTTGGCCGACTGAGCGAGTGAGCCGACGTGGCTGACCAAAAAAGAAAGGGCCCGGTCACCTCTCGGTGACCGGGCCCTTCACGGTTCAGTCTTAGTCGGTGACCGCTCCGCCGAGACGCAGGCCGTTCTCTGCATCGAAGAGGTGCACGTGGTTCGGCGTCGGGGTCAGGTAGACCTTGTCGCCGGCCGACGGGTGAACACGGCCGTCGACGCGTGCGACGATGTCGGTGCGCTTGCCGGCGATGGTGGAGTGACCGTAGAGGTAACCGTCAGCACCGAGCTCTTCGACCAGGTCGACGTCGATCTCGAGGCCTTCGCCCGGGGTCGAGGACACGTGAATGTCTTCGGGGCGAACACCGATCGTGACCTGCTTGCCGGATGCGCCGGCGAGGGTCTCGCGGGCAACCGGAACCGTCGAGGTGCCGAACTTGACGCCACCGTCAACAGCGTCGGCCAGGAACAGGTTCATGGCCGGGCTGCCGATGAAGCCGGCAACGAAAACGTTGTTCGGCTTGGCGTAGAGGTCGCGCGGGGTGCCGACCTGCTGCAGCAGGCCATCCTTCAGCACGGCGATGCGGTCGCCCATGGTGAGCGCCTCGGTCTGGTCGTGGGTGACGTAGACGGTGGTGACGCCGAGACGGCGAACCGTCGAAGCGATCTGGGTGCGGGTCTGAACGCGCAGCTTGGCGTCGAGGTTCGACAGCGGCTCGTCCATGAGGAACACCTGCGGCTGACGCACGATTGCGCGGCCCATGGCGACGCGCTGACGCTGTCCACCGGAGAGAGCCTTGGGCTTGCGGCCGAGGTACGGCTCGAGGTCAAGCATCTTGGCGGCTTCAAGAACGCGAGCGGCACGCTCGTCCTTGTTGACGCCGGCGATCTTGAGGGCGAAGCCCATGTTCTCGGCAACCGTCATGTGCGGGTACAGAGCGTAGTTCTGGAAGACCATGGCGATGTCGCGGTCCTTCGGGGGGACATCCGTCACGTTGCGCTCACCGATGAAGATGTTGCCGTCGTTGACCTCTTCGAGGCCGGCGAGCATGCGCAGGGAGGTGGACTTTCCGCAGCCGGACGGGCCGACGAGAACGAGGAATTCACCATCGGCAACGTCGAGGTCGAGCTTGTCGACGGCCGGGCGAGTGGAACCCGGGTAGAGGCGGGTTGCCTTGTCAAAAGTGACAGTAGCCATGTTTCTATATTCTCCTTCACCGGCAGGTACGTGCCGGACGATCCTTAGTGATGGGATTTATTGATCGCGGCACCCGTGAGCGCGCGTGATCGAACTCAGTATGACATGCGCGGAGCAGATTCCTTACCGCGCAGATGAGCGCAGACGTTCTGCTTACAGGCACCCCCCGTTCGGGAACCGTGTGGTCCTTTCCCAGACAAGCAACCTACTATTTGAGAGCATTTGCATAGAGTTTGCGTGCATCAAACGTACCGGAACGAGTATTAATGACAATCGGCGGACCAGGCGACGATCGCCTCTCCAAAAGCCAGCGACGCGACGCTGCACGACACAAGGCGAAGCAGCTTCGAGAGGATCAGAAGAAGAAGGACCGTCGAAACCGGGTCTTCCTGCAGGGCGGAATCGCCCTTGCCGCTATCGCAATCGTTGGCCTCATCGCAGTTGTCATCGTTACCTCCATCCGCCCCGTCGGTCCCGGACCGGCGAACATGGCGAGCGACGGCATCCTGATCGGCGAGGGCATGAAGGTCGTCACGACCCCGGCGCTCAGCCCGGAGGCCAAGCCGATTCCGTCGAAGCCGGATGCCACAGGTACCGTCACCGACATTCGCATCTACCTCGACTACCTCTGCCCTCTCTGCGGTGACTTCGAGAAGACCAACAGCAAGCAGATCGCGAAGCTCGTCGAGTCGGGCGCCGCGACGGTCGAGATTCACCCCGTCGCCTTGTTGACCCGCAAGTCGGCCGGAACCGAGTACTCCCTGCGCGCGGCCAACGCCGCAGCATGTGTGGCGAACTATTCGCCGGACTCCTTCTTCGAGTTCAACTCGGCGATGTTCGTCGACCAGCCCAAGGAGGGCTCGGCCGGTCGCAGCGATGGAGAGCTGGTGGCCGTCGTCAAGAAGGCCGGTGTGACGTCAGGCCTCGCGCCGATCGAGAAGTGCATCACCGATCGCACCTTCACCTCGTGGGTGGACGCTGCGACAACGCGCGCCGTCACCGGCCCGCTGCCCAACACCGACCTCAAGGCGATCAAGGGCACCCCGACCGTGCTCGTGAACGGCAAGCAGTACGTTGGTTCGCTGACTGACCCGAAGGAGTTTGCGGCATTCGTGTTGCAGGCCGCGGGGGAGACCTACTCGACCTCAACGGCCACGCCGACTCCGACGCCTGCTCCGGCTGCTGGCTAACGCACGGCAACTGGCTGCAAAACCCGTTGGTGCAACGCCGCCCTCGGAGGGTTACTGTCACCGAAAACCGTCTGTATTGCGCATCTGTCACCGAACACCGCACATATCGTGCGGCATTCGGTGACATTTGCGGTATTGGCTGACGGATGCCCTGCCGATTTTCGCGCGAGCCGCCTGACCATTTAGGATAAAGACCGAGGCTCGCCTCATGCCGGCCTGGCGCAATTGGTAGCGCACCACTCTTGTAAAGTGGGGGTTACGGGTTCAAGTCCCGTGGCCGGCCCTGTAACGCCCTACTCCCGACTGGGATGTGGGGCGTTTTCGCGCATCCCGTCGTGTCCCGCGTGGCCGCTAGTCTCATCCCATGAAGAGACTCCTGATCGTCGCGCCGCTGATTGCATTCGCATTCGCGGGATGTGCAGTTGCGGCATCGGCGCCGCCGACAGTCACACCCACTCCGACCCCAGCGGTCGCGACGTCGGCGGTTGCTCAGTGGGCGTATGTGGTTGCCGAGCAGTCGGCGACCCTTGCTGACTGGAAGACAAAGTGGGACGAAGGTAACTGCGTGGTCACTCAATCAGACCTTACGTGCGGTATGCAGCAGTCGGCGGGCACTTATGTCACGCAAACAGTGTCGACTAGCTTGAAGATTCCGACGGCCCCGAAGGCAACCGCATATCTCGGCGAGACACCAGATGAGATCGCGAGCCTTTACGCTCAGACCCAATCACTTGCGGATGCTGCCGCTGCCGCCGGCACAGCATGGTCGGATGCGTGCAACGGGAATCCTGACGCGGAAGGGTGCTGGAAGCTCACGTTCGACTTCGACGCGGCAGTGCAGCAGCTTTCAACTAAGTTCGCTGCATGGGACCCATACCTTTAGCCCCGGAATAGCATCCCCTCATGGATGAAGACATCACGTCGGCTGACGATCGGCACGAAGCTTGATGCTTTGGGGCGAATTCGTCGATCTGTGATGTTTTTGGCGTCGGTGAATCGGCAAGGACAAATAGGCGGTGCACCGCGCTCAGCCGCGCGCGAGCCGCCGGGCCGGAATCAGCGTCACGGTCTCCACGATGTCCTCAACCGGCTGACCTTCGAGCAGCGCGATGAGTGCACGCGCGCACCGCGCCCCCGTGTCGACGGGGTCAAGGTTCAGAAACGCCACACGTGTCTCGGCTCCCACCGCCGTCGCATTCCCGGTGACCGAGACCTGCAGCTGGTCAGGCACCACGATGCCGAGCTCGTCCGCTGCCTCGAGCACGGCCGCACAATACGTCTCGTTCAAGCAATGCACGGCGGTCACCGCGTTCGACTCGCGGGTGAGCAGTTCGCGGGCGGCGTCGCGCGGCGAGTGGCCGGGGGCGAGACGCGTCACGATCTCGGCGCATCCGTTGGCCTGACACCACTCCTGATAGGCGTGCAGCGTGTCGGCCGTGTAGGTGTCGATCCGGGGGCCGATGAACAGCGCGGGAGTGAAGACGGATGCCGACGACTCAGCCTGCAGATGGGCCAAAACCTTCGGGATCGCCTCGTCCATGTCTGACCGAACGGTGATCAGACGCGCAGAAGCGTCGGTGGTTTCGTAGCCGCCGTCGATGACCACCGCGAGGCCCTGGGCGATGCACTGCTCGACAACCGGATCACCGGGAACCGGGTCGACGACGATCACGCCGTCGAGCGGCAGCCGGGTCTCGACGAGCCCGTGTTCAGTGCTCGGCGCAGCCGAAATCGAATAACCGTGGTCGACCGCTTCGATCGCTGCGCCGGCGATGATGTTGCGGTAGTAGGGCATGTAGGTCTGTTTCCAGACGGCAGAGTCGCGGTAGCTCACCACGACGCCAATCACACGCGACCGGCCGGAGCGCAATGCTTGCCCGAGCGCATTTGGTTGGTACCCCAATTGGGAGCCGACTTCCAACACGTGCTCACGCGTTGCGGCCGCGACCTCGCCCTTGTGGTTGTACACCTGCGAGACCGTTGCCGGCGAGACCCCCGCCGCCTCGGCAACGTGCTTGATGCCGACCTTCTTGCCCACTACCGCTCCCACTGCACCAACCACGGCTCCCGCTTCCTTGCGCCCCACGCCTTGTTATCGATCCGTACCTGAACTTGACGCGGCACCCGATGATCTGAATACTACCGGTACGCCTAAAACGATTTAGGTTTTCAGAGAGGAATCATGCAATGAGGCATAAAGCGCTACTTCTCGTTCCCGCCGCACTCGCAACGACACTGCTGTTCACCGGCTGTGGCGCGACGGCGGAGAGCGAAGTCCAGGCGAACGGAAACCCCGCTTCCTATGGCGACTGCGAGGTCACCGGCACCAAAGGCGAGTACTCGCTTGAGACCCTGACGAAGAACACGCTTCTCATGAAAGCCGACCTGCCGAGCCCCGCTTGGTACAACGGCGACACCGTCGAAGACATCCGCAGCGGCTTCGACTTCTGCCTGCTGGTGAACATCGCCCACCGCGCGGGAATCGACAACGTCAAGCTGCAGATGGCGTCGTTCGACGGACTCGTCGCCGGCAAGTCCGGGGACATGGACCTCTCGCTCAACCAGATCACCATCACCGACGAGCGCAAAAAGGTCATGGACTTCTCTGACCCGTACTTCCAGTCGACGGCGGGAGTGCTCGTCAAGACCGGTGCCGACGTGACCGAAGATAACCTGGCCGACAGCACGATCGGCATCAAGCAGGGAACGGTCGGCCAGATCCTGGTCACCGACACGCTCAAGCCCACAACCGCACCGTCGGTCTTCCCCGGCGATCCTGAGCAGCAGGCGGCCGTTGCAGCCGGCACCATCGACGCCGGAATTCAGGACCTCAGCATCGTGCTGGGCGCCGCATCGAAGTCGGGCGGCAAGCTTGAGGTCGTTGGCCAGATCGAGACCGATGAGGCCTACGGGATCATGATGGCGAAGGGTTCCCCGAACCTCGGCACGATCAACAAGATTCTGGCCGACCTCAAGGCCGACGGCACCCTGGACAAGCTCAGTGCCGCCTACCTCGCCGACGCCTACGGCGTCGACCCGGCCAGCATTCCTGTGTGGCACCTCAAGTGAGCACAGATGTAGTTCGGGTCGCGCATCCTCTTCGGGCTGCGCGACCCGCGCCGGTCGGCTCGGCGCGGTCGCTCCTGCTCGTCGGATACCTGCTGTCCGCGCTCACCGTGATCTTGTCGAGCTATGCCGCCTGGCTGACGGTCACCGTCGCCGAAACAGGTGTCTGGAGGATCACTCTCGGACTCGCAACGGTCATCGTCGTCCTGCTCGCGCTCGGCACCTTCGTTCCGTTGGTGCAGGGAACCAAACAGCAGGCGCGAAGCACCGGCGCGCTCGCCGAAGACAATATCGTCGAAGCGCGCACCTACCGTTCGCGCGCCGGTCAGTCGGCCTGGGTCGCAATCGGCTCATGCCTTCCGATCATCTTCATCGCCACCTTCACACTCTTCCTGCTGGCCAACGACCACGCGGTGCAGAGCACGTTCTTCGACGCGAGCTTCATGGCGAAGAGCTTCGCGGATGTGACGATCGCGTTTGGCGAGAACATCAAGATCGCGGTACTCGCTGAGATCCTGGTGCTGATCTGGGCGCTGGTCATCGCACTCGCCCGTTTGGCTCCCGGAAAGGCGGGGCGTCCGCTCCGCTGGCTGGCGACGGCCTACGTCGACGTGTTCCGCGCCGTGCCGTCGATCATCGTGATCTACCTGGTCGGGTTCGGCCTGCCGCTGGCGGGTGTTCCTCTCTTCAGCGAACTCGGACCGATGTGGTCTGCAGTGCTCGCACTGACGCTCACCTACGGCGCCTACGTCGCCGAGGTGTACCGGTCCGGCATCGACGGAATCCACTGGTCGCAGGTCTCTGCCGCGCGTTCGCTCGGGCTCTCCTACGGAAAAACGATGCGATTCGTCGTCGTTCCGCAGGCTCTGCGGCGAGTGACGCCTCCGCTGTTGAACGACTTCATCGGGCTGCAGAAAGACACGGCGCTCGTCACGATCATCGGCACGGTCGACGCCTTCACCCAGGCAAAGATCTACTCCAGCAACTACTTCAACCTGTCGTCGGTGACGGTTGTCGCCATCCTGTTCATCATCATCACCATCCCGCAGACCCGATTCGTCGACAGGCTTCTGGAGCGCGACGCTCGCCGGCAGCGGAACAAGGGGTAATCGTGGCTTTTCTCGAACTGAACTCCATCACCAAGTCCTATGACCAGAACCAGGTGCTCCGCGGGATCGACCTGCACGTCGACCGGCACCAGGTCGTTTGCCTGATCGGCGCGTCGGGCTGCGGCAAGTCCACGCTGCTGCGCTGCGTCAACGCCCTCGAAGAGATCGACCAGGGCGACATCCGCCTGGACGGCGACGTCGTCTCCGGCGAGGGAGTCGACGTCAACGCCCTCCGGCGCAAAATCGGCATTGTCTTTCAAAGCTTCAACCTGTTTCCGCACATGAGCGTGCTCGACAACGTGACACTGTCGCCCATCCGTGTTCTGGGCATGAGCAAGGTGGATGCCGAAGCGCAGGCCCTCGCGCTGCTCGACCGGATCGGTCTGGCCAGCAAGGCCGGCGCCTATCCCGATCAGCTGTCGGGTGGACAGCAGCAGCGTGTTGCCATCGTGCGCGCACTCGCGATGAACCCCGATGTGCTCCTGCTCGACGAGATCACCTCGGCGCTTGACCCGGAGCTGGTGGCCGAGGTGCTCAACATTGTGCGGGATCTGGCCTCCGACGGGCTGACCATCTTGATGGCGACCCACGAGATGTCCTTTGCCAAGGAAGTGGCCGACACCGTTGCCTATGTGCACGAGGGCGTCATTCTGGAGCAGGGGCCGCCGGAGCAGATCTTCGGCGCACCCCAAGAGGAACGCACTCGTGCGTTCTTGAAGAAGATCATTGAAGCGGGAAGGCTGTGACTATGACGAAGATCTTGGTCGTCGAGCATGAGGCGAATGCCGGAATCGGCCTGGTGGGAGAACGCATCCGGGCCGCGGGCATCGAGATGGACGTTGTCGGGCCCGAAGCGGGCCGCGACATTCCGCTGACAGCCGACGGGTATGCCGGAGTCGTCGTCTTGGGCGGAACGCCCGGGCCGACCGACGACACGGATGCGGCGTGGCTGCCCCAGGTGCGCGCCCTGATCGCCGACAGCCTGGCGACATCGACCCCGTTCCTCGGCATCTGCCTCGGTGCCCAGCTGCTCGCCGTCGTGGCCGGCGGGGTCGTTGCCGGAGTGCGTAAGGGTGCGGAGATCGGGCTCAGCGAGTTGTCGCTCACCGCCAACGCCTCGGAAGACCCGCTGCTGCACGACCTGCCGACCGAGCTGCAGGCCATGCAGTGGCACTCGCTCGAAGTGCACGAGCTCCCGGCCGGGTCGACCTCGCTCTGCAGCAGCACGCGGTGCCCGAACCAGGCGTTCCGCGTGGGGGAGTCGGCGTGGGGCCTGCAGTTCCACCTGGAAGCGCTCGCCGCAACCGCCGAAGAATGGGCCCGCCAGGACAGCGAAGATCTGCACGAAGCCGGGCTCACCCCGGAGCAGGTGATTGAGCCCATGCGTCAGAGCGAGACCGAACTGCGCCAGATCTGGTCAACGGTCGCAGACCGCTGGGTCGAGATCGTGCGGGTGGCAGCACCGTCGGGCACGGCACAGCAGGTTCTCACGAGCTGACGCCGACGAGCTGACGCCGACGGGGCCGGTTCACCGGGAACCCGTTTCGGGCGCCGACCCTGTGGGTCGGCGCCTCACTTGTTGCCGTGCTGGATCAGCCGACGCGCGGTGGTGTCACCGTGATCAGCGCCGCGGTGTTGTCGGGGAAGGCTTTCTTCACCGTGACCGTGGTGCCGTAGCCCACTCCCGACGTGGCGGGGCTGCCGTTGCCGAACGGGCCCACGCCGGCGTCAACGCCGTCGTACTCCGGCAGCAGATTGCCGGCCGAGTCGACCAGCCGGGTGCTGTATCTGGCATTGCCCATCGACGGAACGACCACCGACGCGTCGATGTCCCGGTAGAACAGGCGCCCGTCGTCGAGAAGTTCCATTCCGGGCACCCAACCCTGATCATCGGTGAAGGTGCTCACCGGGGGCTGCGCCGGAACGTCGGTGCAGTACTCCGTGAATGCCTCATCAGTGATGCATTCTGTGAACGGATAGGTTCCCTGAAGCCCGAATGCGGCATTCGAGGACTGCACGCGAGACGGCATGTTGTTCAAGGTCGACGGATCGACGACCGCAGCTTCGCCGGTGCGGCGCAGCGGGTCGAAGTGGCTGTCGACGATGAGCAGTCCGCCCTTGGCCCCCTCGCTCGGCAACGACGAGACGTTGGCCGTGATCATGTTGGCGTCACCGTAGGTGGTATCGCGATACCAGACGAGGGCTCCGGGGGCGTTGTACTTGAACTTGTCGACCTTCCACGCATCCGCGCTGTACACGGTGTCATAGGCGTAGTTCAGACCCTTGTCGAAGCCGTCGGCGTTGCGCCACTCGACGAGGTAGTACTGCGCCTGAATCGCTGTGCCGGTATCGATGCGCCATCCGGGACCCGTCGTCGTGGCGAAGCTCGCCACGTCGTGAGTCCAGCCGGCGTCGCCGGCCTCAACGTCATCGCTCCAGAGCGTGGTTGAACCACCGGTGAGAGCGAAGTCGTCAGCGAACCAGCCGCGCTCCTGGAAGGCGGCATCGGTCGCAGTACGCAGACGCACGCTCACGTTCTGGCCGGCGAAACCGGAGAGGTCGACGTATTCGTGCTTCCAGCCATCGCTCGATCCGGTGAGGCCGTGCTTCTTGTTGCCGAACGTGGCCAGGTTGCCGTTGGGATCGGCATAGTCGTCGGGAGTTGATACGACAGCGCCCGTCTCGTCAGAGACCTTCTGTTCGGTCCACGTCGCTCCTTGGTCGGTCGAGACCTCGACGAAGCCAAAGTCCCAGTCCTGCTCCAGCACGTAGTTGTTCCACATCCAGAACTTCGCGTCGGCCGGTACAACGCCGAGCGAGCGGGTGAGACGGATGTCCGCCCAGTTCTGGTCGGCGCCGGTGTACCACGCCTTCGCACCGGAATGCGGTGTCGCGAGTGTGATGACCTTGTCGGGGAGGTTGATCTTGACGCCGTCGGCCGATCCCTTCATCGGGCGGGAGCTTTGGCCCACCTTGATGGTCTTGGTCTTGTCACCGGGATTGAGCACCTCGGGATCTGCCCAGCCGAGCACCCATTTGTCCCAGAGGCCCATGTGTGTGGGCATCGACTGGAAGATCGGACCCGAGTGCGAGCCTGATGACATGAGATCCCAGAAGTCGACATCGGAGTCACCGGCGCCTGACGTGTCATAGAGGTCGGGCAGGCCGAGGTCATGGCCGTATTCGTGAGCGAACACCCCGACGCCCGAGTCCTCAGGCTGCACGATGTAGTTCGACAGCTTCAACGTGGTGCCCGGGATGGCCGCGCCTCCGGCAACCGCAGACGAGTGCGCCCAGATCGCCGAGGTGCCCTGCGCTCCGCCGCCGCCTGACTTGTCCTCGCCCGCGTGCACGAGCACCACGTGGTCGATGACGCCGTCGGGTTCGTTGACGTTGCCATCGCCGTCGAGGTCGCCCTGGTCTTCGATGTCGTAATCGGCCCAGGGGAAGCTCGGCTGTGCTGCTGAAAGAGCGGCGACCGCGTCAATCGGGAGTTGGCCGGCACCGAGCGGGTTGTCGGGGTGCCCCTGCATATCTTGAATTGCGCCGGCCTCGTAGACGCCGTCGGCGTTCTTCTGGCAGAGACTTGCGCCGTAGTAGGCCTCGGAGTGGGCAACGCTCACCCAGGGCGTCGCAGATCCGGTGACAGTGTAAGCGCCGCGCGACATCTCCTCATACATCTTCTTCATGGTGTAGCCCGAGATATCGAAACCCGGCTTGCCGTCCGGACCGGTGAGATCAGTGCGCACCCGGTCGGTAATCCCGCTGTCGCTGAACAACATCTTGTTGTAGTGCGCTGACGAGAAATTGGGCACCCACATCGAGTTGTTGTCCGCGCGCTCGAGGGTGGCCGGGTTCGGAATCGTGTTGTGGACCGGCCCATTCTGCACGTCGCCCAGCATGCAGTCGGTTGCGCCGTACGCAGTCGGAACCTGCAAGCCGGTGAAGTCGTCGTTCGCGTTCTCGTTGAACTCGACCAGGATCGTCAGGAGTTTTGCCTGCTGGGTCGTCTTCGACCCCTTGTAGTTGTTCCGGAGTGACTTGGGACTCTTGCCTGTCTTCACTGACGTGGCTTCAAGCTTTGCCAATTGGCGAGCGGCGACCGGATTACCTGTGCTGAACTTGCGGTCGAGTGCATCGGCCTTGGTCATTGCCGTTTCCATGCTCCGCCGGGCAGCACTGCCGGGCGTGGCTTCGACGTCGATTCCGAATGAATCCTCGGCACGCGGTTCGACGTAGTTGATGTAGTAGTCGGACGTGGTGCTCGCCGGCGCGGCGACTGAACTCGCGACTGCCTTCGTCTCCGTCGCGTCCGCTGCCACAAGTGCTGCGGCGGCGAGTGCAAGCACGGGGATGATTGCAATAGCGCGTCGACGCGCCTGTGTGGTCTTTTCTGACATACCTCTCCCTCCCAATGCCCCGAGAGGATGGCCCGCGGGGCAAGAAATGCGCCCACCGGTAGATGGGCGTGCCTCGTATCCTGCCGCTCCGGGTAACGCGAGCGGTAGCCCCCGTGCCCACATTGGGGGCCAGCCGCAGCAATCTTGATGGAATCGTGCACAAAATGCACCGATTGCGCGTAGATCGGGCCCCCGCGCAACAATTCGGAGTGGGGTGGTCATGCTGCTCGTAGGATCGACTGGTGACCCACACCAATACAGCCCTGGATGTTCCCTCGATAAGTTCAACGCCACACCGCGGTATCCCGATGTGGGTGGCCATGGCCGTCGCCATCTGCTTCGGTGCGATGAACGCCATCCAGTCGCGCATCAACGGTGAGCTCGGCCGCGAGATCGGCGATGGATTCACCGCGGCAGTGATTTCATTCGGAAGCGGCCTGGTCATCCTCAGCGTGGTGATGCTGTTCTGGTCTCCGGGTCGGCAGGGACTCGGCCGTGTGCGTCAGGCGCTGACCATGCGCTCGCTATCGTGGTGGCACGTCCTCGGCGGAACCGCCGGCGCGTTCTATGTGCTCTCGCAGAGCCTCACCGCCTCGCTGCTCGGCGTTGCGCTCTTTACTGTCTCGGTCGTCGCCGGCCAGACCGTCAGCGGTCTCGCGATGGACCGCTTCGGTGTCGGCCCCGGCGGTCACCATCCGCTCACCGCGCCCCGCGTGATCGGCGCGGCACTCACCCTGGTCGCTGTCGCTTGGGCCGTGTCCGGCCAGATCAGCGGCGGGGTGCCGTTCTGGCTGTTGTGGATGCCGCTGGTCGCCGGACTCGGTCAGGGCTGGCAGCAGGCCGTCAACGGCCGGGTGCGGGTCGCAGCCGGCAGCGCGCTGACGGCGACATTTCTGAACTTCGTCTTCGGAACGATTGTGCTGCTGCTCGGTTTGCTCGTGCACGTTGTGCTCGTCGGAATGCCGACGAGTTTGCCGAGTGACCCCCGGCTCTACATCGGGGGAGCGCTCGGCTGCATTTTCATCGCGGGCAGCGCGATCATCGTGCGCACGACCGGCGTGCTCGTGCTGGGCCTCGGAATCGTCGCAGGACAACTGCTCTCTGCCCTCGCGCTCGACCTTCTCGCGCCGACAAGCGCTCAGCCGGTGGCGTTCGCCACGATCGGCGGAACCGTGCTCGCCCTCGTCGCGGTGCTCATCGTGGGCATCCGTCGTCGCTCCGCGCGAGCATCCTGAACTAACCTCGCGCGGGTCGAAAACCACCACGCGCGCTGAACTCAACCAGCGCGGCGGTTTTCAACCCGCGTGACAGCATTCTCCTGCACACACTCGCGGCGCCGGTCGGCGTCGCCGACTCCGATCGCGACTTGGCTACAGCGCCGAGAGATACCTCTCGGGGTCGATCTTCAGCCGCTTGCCCGCCTTCGCGTTGTCGGGCACCCCGCCGACGTAGAGCCAGCCGAGCAACTCCTCAGTGTCGGCAAGCTTGTGCATTTTGCGCACCCGGGTTGCGCGCGTGAGTGGGCCGGTGCGCCAGAAGACGCCCCAGCCGGCGTCATCGAGCAGCAGGCTCAGCATGTGGGCGACCCCGGCCGCTGTCGCATCCTGCTCCCATTTCGGCACTTTGCTGCTGCTCCGACGACTCGCCACCACGGCGATCAATAATTCGGCACGGAGGGGCTTGGCCGCCTGACCCTTGTCGCGCTCGCCCTTTTTGCCGGACGCCGCAACCAATGCGTCGCCGAGGCGCTCACGCGCCGCGCCGCGCAACTCGATCAGCCGCCACGGACGCAATGCCCCATGGTCGGCCACCCTCGCCGCGGCCTCAACGAGCGGAAGCAGCTCGGCATGACTCGGGGCAGCCGTGCTCACCCGGGAGTATGACCGTCGCTCTGCAACCGCTTTGAGAACCTGTGACATCGGACTACTCGGATGCCTCGGGCGCCTCGCCTGGCTCTTCCGGGGAGAAGTTCAGGGAGATCGAGTTCATGCAATACCGGTCGCCGGTCGGCGTGCCGAAACCGTCGTCGAAAACGTGACCCAAGTGGGAGCCGCAGTTCGCACAGCGCACCTCGGTGCGCTTCATGCCGAGCGAGTCATCTTCAATCAGCTCGACCGCCTCCGGTCGCACCGACTCGTAGAAGCTCGGCCAGCCGCAGTGGGAATCGAACTTGGTGCCGCTCTTGAACAGCTCGGCGTTGCAGGCTCCACAGGTGTAGATTCCTGCACGGCCTTCGTCCAACAAGTCGCCGGTCCAGGCGCGCTCGGTTCCGGCCTGACGCAACACCGCAAACTTCTCGTCGCCCAGCTCTTCGCGCCATTGCTCTTCAGACTTCGTGACGTCGTAGCTCATGCTGTGTCCTTTCACTTGCAAGTCGCGACTTGAGCGACTCACTCTCCCTCAAGACTAAACTCCGGGCGCCCGCACTACATTCCGTGCAGCCCATCTCGCGGTCGCCGGCACCGGTGGCGGGTTCGGGGAACAATCAGGCCGCTCCGCATAGGATGGCGAAGGAGAGAGCCGTGTCGATTTCGACGCACTGGCACCTCACATCCGCACGACAAAAGAGAGAGGGCAAACAGGTGGAGAGAGAACCCGACACCGACGCGATGCCCGCATCTACCGAACCGGGCTTGTCTGATCGCGACCTCGCAATTCTGGCTTTCGAAGGCCGATGGTCGGAGCATGTCGGCGCGAAAGAACAGGCGATTCGTGCCGAGTTCTCGCTTTCGGCCGCCCGCTACTATCAATTGTTGGGCGCACTGATCGACTCACCACTCGCTCTGGCCCACGACCCCATGCTGATCAAACGACTTCAACGGATGCGTGACGCTCGCTCGGAAGCCCGAGCGCGTCGAACTCTCCAGACCCCTGACTACTCACGATCGAATGATCTGCCGAACAAGGACCGAACAGACTGACGATGCCTCGCAACACACCGAACGATCGATTCGATTCCATTCCGCATTCCGTTGACCGTGTCGGCGCGCACCGGGGACCTGGCAAGAAGGGCCGCGGCTGGATCGTGCTGGCCTGGGCGTTCGGTGCGACGGTGCTGCTCGTCGGTGCCGGCGTCGCCGTGCTGTTCGTGCAAAACGACAAGCTCAACTTCGCCTTGCCGGGGGCAGCCTCCAGCCAGGCTCCCACGGCGTCGGCGACTCCGACGGAGACCCCGAAGCCGACGGAAAGTCCCGCTGCCGAGCCGCCGGCCGACACGCCGCCGCCGGCCCCGGTGCCCACCGTCGACCCGAATCTGAGCGTGACGGTGCTGAACGGTACCCCCGGTACAGGGGTGGCCGCCGCTGTCGCTGACACCCTGACTTCCGCCGGCTGGACCATTGACGACACCGGTGACGCCGACAGCGAAGACGTGCCGGTCACCACGGTCTACTACGCCGATGCGTCGCTCGAGGCCGCGGCGCTCGGCATCGCGGCGTCGCTTCCTGGCGCGCAAATACAGCTTTCTGACGCCTTTTCGAGCGGGACTGACTCGCTGACCGTCGTCGTCGGAAACGACTACGTCGCGTCCGACGGATAACCCAATCGGGAGTTCCCTGGTGATCGGTTGATCCCAAACGGGGGACATCCGACCCGATGAACGCTGTGTAAATTCTGCATTCCAGTCAGAAAAAATGCTTCGTCAAACCCCTTCTCTTCTGGCGTCATTTCGCTAGTATCTGGTCTTGGTCGCCCATTTCTGCCGGTGCTGACCTGTCTCACACTGAGGCAAGCCGCCCCGGCAGAGTGAACGCAGACACTGCGGCCGGCCCGGCACGGTCAAGAGGCAGGTGCTGACGGAAACACAGCAATCGGGAGTAACAGATGGCGAACGGAACCGTGAAGTGGTTCAACGCTGAAAAGGGCTTCGGCTTCATCACTGTCGACGGGGGAGGGCAGGACGTCTTCGTGCACTACTCCGCCATCGACATGAACGGATACAAGGTTCTCGAAGAGGGTCAGCAGGTCGTGTTCGATGTCGGCACCGGGGCGAAGGGGCCCCAGGCCGAATCGGTGCGACCCGCCTAAAGGATCAATTTCGGGGCGCGCCCCCGTCTAGCGCCGTCCGGTTCGCCGGGCGGCGCTAGTGTTTGTCGGATGCGCCCCTCCTCCTCTCCTGCCCATACGCAACGCCGTCGCATCGGATGGGGCGTCGCTTTGGTGCTTCCCCTCTTGCTGCTTGCCGCGTGCGCCGCCCCGGCACCGGTGTCGACCCGCACGCCCAAACCCGTGCCGACCGCCACCCCGACTCCCGAGCCGGTGGTCGAATTGTCGCCGCTGCGCGGAACTCCGCGTCTGCCAGGCAGTGTCGCCTCGCCCGCGCTGTCGGCGAAGATTGACAACCACGAGGATGCGCGTCCGCAGATCGGCCTGGAACGCACCGACATCGTTTTCGAAGAACTCGTCGAAGGCGGACTGACCCGTTACGTCGCACTGTGGCAGTCCGACATTCCAGAGCTCGTCGGTCCGGTGCGATCGATTCGCCCGATGGACCCTGACATCATCACCCCGTTCGGCGGAATCRTGGCGTACTCGGGCGGCCAGGAGCGGTTCATCGAGATGATGCAAGCCACCCCCGTCGTCAACGCCATCTTCGACTACGACGAGGCCGGCCTGTTCTATCGGATCGACGAGAAAGACTCCCCG
Source organism: Leifsonia sp. YAF41 (assembly GCF_052113185.1). NCBI lineage: Bacteria > Bacillati > Actinomycetota > Actinomycetes > Micrococcales > Microbacteriaceae > Leifsonia > Leifsonia sp. YAF41. Next base: position 38,232 of record NZ_JBFRCS010000008.1, on the reverse strand, counting down.
CACGACGTCGTCGTCAAAGCGACAGAGCTCATCGCGCTGCATCCGGAACTCGCACCGCCCGTCCAACAGTTCGACTACGCAAAAACACCAGCGGAAGCCTCGGCGGTGGTCGCCGGCACACCGACCACCACCATTAACAGCCGGTTCTCGGATGCCCGTTGGCCGAGCTGGAGTTGGGACGCCGCGAGCGTCAGCTATCTGCGTTCGCAAGAGGGCGCTCCTGACCTCGACGGCGCGGGAAATCCGCTGAAGGCGACAAACGTGCTCGTGCTCCGGGTCGGGATCGACTGGACCTATGGCGAGGTGCCGAAGACGATCATGGTGGGTTCCGGCGAAGCRTGGGTGTCGACCGGGGGGAAGACCGTGCACGCCACCTGGTCGAAGGATGCGCCCGGCTCGCTGATCCGCCTGGTCGCCGACAACGGTGCGCTGATTACTCTCGCCGCCGGAAACACCTGGATCGAGCTGGTTCCGACCGAGACCGGTTCGGTCGAGCTCGTACCGTAACCCGCCGCCCTTTACTTGCACTCTCGACCCCAGAGTGCCAGAATCGACTTGGCACTCTCTCCGTTTGAGTGCTAATCCGTCACAGTTTTGGAACGTCCGGGAGGGACGAGAAACACACATGGCAAAGATCATCGCTTTCAATGAAGAGGCCCGTCGCGGCCTGGAGCGCGGCCTGAACATCCTCGCTGACACGGTCAAGGTCACCCTCGGCCCGCGTGGACGCAACGTCGTGCTGGAGAAGAAGTGGGGCGCCCCCACGATCACCAACGATGGCGTTTCCATCGCCAAGGAGATCGAGCTCGACGACCCCTACGAAAAGATCGGTGCCGAGCTCGTCAAGGAGGTCGCTAAGAAGACCGACGACGTCGCTGGCGATGGCACCACCACCGCTACCGTTCTCGCCCAGGCCCTGGTTCGCGAAGGACTGCGCAACGTCGCAGCCGGCGCCGACCCGATCAGCCTCAAGCGCGGCATCGAGAAGGCGACTGCAGCAGTCATCGCCGAGCTCATCGCCAGCGCCAAGGAAATCGAAACCAAGGAAGAGATCGCTGCCACGGCATCCATCTCGGCCGGCGACGCCGAAATTGGCGCGATCATCGCTGAGGCGATCGACAAGGTCGGCAAGGAAGGTGTTGTCACCGTTGAGGAGTCGAACACGTTCGGCACCGAGCTTGAGCTCACCGAGGGCATGCGCTTCGACAAGGGCTTCCTGTCGGCCTACTTCGTGACCGACCCCGACCGTCAGGAAGCGGTCTTCGAAGACCCCTACATCCTGATCGTCAACTCCAAGGTCTCGAACATCAAGGACCTCCTGCCGATCGTTGACAAGGTCATCCAGAGCGGCAAGCAGCTCCTCATCATCGCCGAAGACGTCGACGGCGAGGCTCTGGCCACGCTCGTTGTGAACAAGATCCGCGGCATCTTCAAGTCGGTCGCCGTGAAGGCTCCCGGCTTCGGCGACCGTCGCAAGGCGCAGCTGCAGGACATCGCGATCCTCACTGGCGCACAGGTCATCTCCGAGGAGGTCGGCCTCAAGCTTGAGAACGTCACCCTCGACCTGCTCGGTAACGCCCGCAAGGTCGTCATCACCAAGGACGAGACCACCATCGTTGAAGGCGCCGGCGACGTCGACGCCATCGCCGGTCGCGTTGCTCAGATCCGTTCCGAGATCGAGAACACCGACAGCGACTACGACCGTGAGAAGCTCCAGGAGCGTCTCGCCAAGCTCGCCGGTGGCGTTGCTGTCATCAAGGCCGGCGCCGCGACGGAGGTTGAGCTCAAGGAGCGCAAGCACCGCATCGAGGACGCCGTTCGTAACGCGAAGGCAGCTGTCGAAGAGGGCATCGTCGCCGGTGGTGGCGTTGCACTCATCCAGGCTGGCAAGACCGCATTCGAGAGCAAGGCAATCCTTGACCTCGTCGGCGACGAGGCAACCGGCGCGAACATCGTGCGCGTTGCCATCGACGCTCCGCTCAAGCAGATCGCACTCAACGCCGGCATGGAGCCGGGCGTTGTTGCAGACAAGGTGCGCAACCTGCCCGTCGGACACGGCCTCAACGCCGCGACCGGTGAGTACGTTGACATGATCGCTGCCGGCATCAATGACCCGGTGAAGGTCACCCGCTCCGCGCTGCTCAACGCATCGTCGATCGCTGGTCTGTTCCTCACCACCGAGGCCGTTGTCGCTGACAAGCCGGAGAAGAACGCTGCTCCGATGGGCGACCCGTCCGGCGGCATGGACTTCTAAGTCCGAGCTATCTGCTTCACCTGTTCCATTCGCTGGGCGTCTCCTTCGGGAGGCGCCCAGCGTCGTTGTATCTGCGGTTCTGCCGACTGGCGCACTTCGTTACCCAATCGACTGCAGCTGTGTAAAGGCAGCGGTTTGGCCGGCACTAGCCTGTGACTATGGGGAAGAACGCGGGGATTCTGACAGCTTTGGCGATCGTGATGGTCTGTGGGGTGGCCGGATGCGCGGTAGTGCCGCCTGAGGCAGAGACGACACGAGCAGCCACGGTCGCGCCGACTCCGACTGCCGAGCCCGTCGTCGAGGCGGCCTGGCCCGTTCAACTCGTGCCGACGACCTGCGAGCAGGTTGTGCCGCAGCCGACGATTGATGCGGTTTTCGGAGAGCCGCTGGCACTGGACTACACGTTTCCCAGTGGCCTCGGCACAAGCGGGTTTGGGTCGGCAGCGGCCGAGAATTCTGGCTCGCTCTTGTGCGTGTGGGGGGCGGGCGAGGGCGACGAGATCAGAGCGGTGATCGTCGATGTTGTTCCTCGCGCTGTCGCCATTGACGAACGGAGGAGCATCGAACTTGATGGCTCCCCGATGGGTGCTCCGGTCGGTTACTGTGAGCCTGAGGGCTGCGCCGTGCGTGGCATCGTGGATGAGTACTGGATGGAAGCCACGATCTGGGGAGCTGACAGCATGGCAGAGGGAGCACGCCCTGCTGCGCAGCCGGTCTTCGACTCGGTCATTGCAGCAGTGACGGCGTTGGCGCCGAGCGCGGATCCGGTCTGGCCGGCTTCGGCTGAGTCGTGGCCTTCGAGCTGCGAGGAATTCGCGAGTCCCGAAACCATCGCTGATGCGCTCAACCTGCCCGGTGCATCCTTCACCACCGGCTTCTACCTCTCTCCCAGCAATGTGGAGCTCGGTGAAATTGTGAGCGCACGCGGTCTGGTGTGTGGAATCGCGTCCGAAGGTGGTGGGCGGAGCGGCAGGATCCTCACGCTGCCGGAGTCGGGTAACCGGTTCGCTGCTGCCCGGGATCAGGCGGTTCTCTCCGATCTGTTCGAGGCGGTTGAGATCTCCGGGCTGGAATCTGGTTCCGCATTCGTGATGCGTAACGCTGTCAACCCGAGCATGGCTGCGCTTGAGATGAACTTGCGCGGAACCTGGGTGTCACTGAGCATGTCCACCGGGACTGTCGAGCAAGGCGATCCAGCGGCGCTCCTGCTGAACTTGGCCAATGCGCTGGCCGAAGACTAGAGCGATCATTCGGTCGGAGTGTGAACGTTAGCTGTGCAGGTGGGGAAGAACGCGGGGATTCTGACAGCTTTAGCCATCCTGATCGTCTGTGGGGTGGCCGGATGCTCAGCGACACCGTCGACGCCACGGGCTTCGGCGCCGCCGGCTTCGACCGGGGATCCGGCACCGGTCCCAACGGCCGAGACCGTGATCGACAGGCCAGAGCCGCGCATGTCCCTCACCTGTGACGAGGCAATACCCTCAGCAGCTGTCGCGCAGATCCTCGCGCCCGGGGCCGCAGCTCTTTCGACGCTCACGGACATTAATTTCAGCTCGCCACTAACCGCGGTTCCGTTGAATGCCGGCGCACTGTTCTGCAGCTGGGGCAACATGCCGACGCCCGGCTGGAGGGATCCGAATCCCGGCTTCAGCGGGGCTTCACTGGTGGTGATGCCCATCTCGGACGACGACTGGGCTAGATATGGCCACGGCTACGTGGCGGACAATACTGTGGTTACCCCCGACGGTCTTCGGACCTGGTGCTGGTCCACCGATGACGGCAGGGACACCCCATCGTGCTACTTCGAGGGTCGTATCAACGGCTACTGGGTTGAGTTTGAGTCCACCCGAATCGACGACGGCGGCGACAAATCGCTCGAGGAGCTCGAAGCGTTGATCCAGCCGGTCACGGACACCATCACTGCCTCCCTGCTCGGTGAGAGCGCGCTTCCCGCGGCCTGGGCGCCGATCTCCCCGAGCGTTCCGCTGCCCGAAGCCTGCGAATCATTCATCACGGAAGCACAGGCCCAGGAATTGACCGGGATCGCCGAGGTGGGAGTCGGATCCGCCTGGGACGGCCCGCACCGCGGAATGACAATGTTCGGGATGAAGGTGCTCAACTCGCGCAAATGTGAGTTCACCCTTCCCCACTGTCGATGCGGTGGTCGGCTCTGTTCACGCAATGCCGAACGGTTCCTGGCTGGCCACGGAAGTGGCCGCGCAAAACAAGCTGTCGGGCGAAGCCGTTGACGTCGCCGTTGCGGGGATCGACGACTCGAACGTCGCGTCGTTGAGGTGTCAGAAAGACAACCGCGAGTGCATCCTGGACCTCACCACGCAGGGGAACTGGGTCCAGGTGATCATCGAACGACCGAACACCTCCGAGATCATCCCCGACAAAACGCAAGCTCGCGACCGAATTCTTGAGATCGGCGCCACAATCGTTTCGAACCTCAAGGCAGCAGCAGGCTGAATCACTGAAGCTTCTATCGAGAGCAAGTGCGCACGAGAACCACGTCACCGCCCGAAGAGCCGCGCATTCGCCTGCTCGATCTCGGCGTACTGCTGCCCGGCCACGGTCAACGCGTGGTTGATCGACTCCAAGCTCTGCTCGACGAGGCTCTGAGTCGACCGCCACTCGGCGACCACCCCCTGAAACGCCGTCGCGGCCTGGCCCGACCACGACGCCTCCAGGTTGGTGAGCTGGGCGAGCAGCCCGCTGACCTCGCCCTGAATGCGCACAATCGAACCGCGCACCGCCGTCGTCGTTCCGAGGACGGCCTCACTGTCTACCTGATACCGAGTCATGATGCTCCTGTCGTCTCTCGCGGAATGCGGGATGCGGGTCAGGCTACGGCGAGGGCGAGGAGGCATGGATGCCGCGTGGATGCATCCGTGCACAGTCCCACCAGCGGTGCGCGGGGGAGGACGGTTCCGCTAGTCGCGCGGGGTGGTCATCAGTGGGCGCGGGGCGTTCGGTGAATCGGCCAACGGGAACCAGATCCGGAAGGTGGCGCCGCCGCCCGGAGTCTCGAGCACCTCGACGGTTCCGTTGTGGCCGGCCACGATGGAGGCGACGATCGCCAGGCCGAGACCGCTGCCACCGGTCTCCCGGGCGCGGGAGGTGTCGGCACGCCAGAAGCGCTGGAAGATCTTCTCGCGAATCTGCGGGGGGATACCTTCACCGTGGTCGATCACGGCCACCGACGCGCGCTGGTTGCGACGGTCGACGGCAACCTCGAGTTCGATCGGACTGTCGGGCGAGGTGAACCGCAAGGCGTTGCCCATCAGGTTGGTGATCACCTGACGGATCTTGTTCTCCTCGGCCATGATCACCGCGGGGACAGCCGGCTGCTCGGGTTCAACAGACGGTGAGGCCAGAGCAACCGGGCCATCGACCTTGCGCGGCTTACGGGTGCGCAGCCGGGCGAGAGTGGCGCCGAACGAGATCGCTCCGGTTGGTGGAGCCGCAATCTGAGCGCGCGTTGCTGCGGACTGGGATTTCCCTGCTGCGGACTGGGCTTTCCCCGCTGCGGACTGCGCTCGCCCCGCTGGTGACTTCGCCGGGCTCGGTGCGACGGATGCGGCCGGCTTCACAGAGTTGAGCGGCATCACCTCGCCGGTGGAATGCGCCAGATCGATCGCATCCATCTCGACGGTGTCGACGAATTCGGTCGGGGTCGCCGTGACAACGGTGACCACACGGCCGGGCGACTGCGCCATCGCATCGAGCGCTGCGTCGCGGGCCAATGGCATGAGATCGACAGGAGCCAATTTCAGCGGTTTCGCTTCATCGAGGCGCGCCAACTCAAGCAGGTCCTCGACGAGGCCACCCATTCGGATCGCTTCTTTTTCGATGCGTTCCATCGCCTGCGCGACCTCTTCGGGGGTCTGCAGTGCGCCCATGCGATAGAGCTCGGCATAGCCGCGCACGGAGACGAGGGGAGTGCGGAGCTCGTGGCTGGCGTCGCCGACGAATCGTCGCATTTGGTCGATGGTGCGCGCTCGATCTTTGAAGGCCCGATCGATTCGACTGAGCATGGTGTTCAGGGATCTGTTGAGCCGGCCGACTTCGGTGTTCGGGGTTGCGCCACCGAGTCGTTGGCTGAAGTCACCATCGGCGATAGCCGCAGCGGTGCGCTCCACCTCCCGCAACGGCGCGAAGGTGGTCGTGACGAGCAGTCGGGTCAGCAGCGCGCCGACGATGACGACGCCGAGCCCGAAGCCGAGAAAGATGGTCAGGTACGTGGCCATCGTGTTGTCGGTCGGTTTGAGCGAGACGGCCATGAGCAGGGTTCCGTAGGTTCCCTGCGGGCTGATCACAAAGGGCACGGCGACAGCGTGGAACGTGGTGTCGTGCGCCTCGTTGTGCAGGGTCAGGATGGCGCCGTCGAGTTCATTGACGGACTGCAGGTCCATCGGAATGGTGACCTCGGGCAGTTCAGACTTCGGCCGGTCATGCCAGGTGTGGTACCGCAGCACGCCGCTCTCGTCGTACAAGGCCACGTAGTAGTCCGACGCGACGCCGTCGGCGCTGTCTTGCGTGAGAGCGCCGGCCGTCGTCGAAGTGAGCGCGGTCTGCGCCTCGCTCTGCAGCTGCGCATCCACCTGCTGGGTGACATTTTGACGCAGCATCACCATGGTGCCGATGCCAGAGACGAGAAGTCCAAGCGTCAGCATCAGCACGGTCACGCCGGTGATTTTTGAGCGGAGGGAAACGCGGTTCCACCGCTGGGTGAGTGACTCGTGCATCAGGCCCCCAGTTTAGGAGTGGATTCTGGGACTATGCCTTGGTTGCCTTGAGCATGTACCCGAAGCCACGCTTGGTCTGAATCAGCGGCTCGCTCGAGTGCGCGTCGACCTTGCGGCGCAGGTATGAGATGTAGGACTCGACGATTCCGGCGTCGCCGTTGAAGTCGTACTCCCAGACGTGATCGAGAATCTGCGCCTTCGACAGAACCCGGTTGGGGTTCAGCATCAGGTAGCGCAACAGCTTGAACTCGGTGGGGGAGAGCTCAATCGGAACGTCGCCGACGAGTACCTCGTGGGTGTCCTGATCCATGGTGAGTTCGCCGGCGCGGATGACGGCATCTTCGTCGGCCTGCATGGTGCGTCGCAGGATCGCCTTGATGCGAGCGACGATCTCGTCGAGGCTGAACGGCTTGGTGACATAGTCATCGCCACCGACGGTGAGACCGGTGATCTTGTCTTCCGTGTCGTCCTTCGCCGTGAGGAACAGGATGGGGGCCGTGTAACCGGCCGAACGCAGGCGCTTGGTCACGCCGAAACCGTTCATGTCAGGCAGCATAACGTCGAGGATGATGAGGTCGGGCTCTTCTTCCAGCACAGCGGAGATTGCCTGTGCGCCGTTGCCGACCGCACGCACGGCGAAACCGGCGAAGCGGAGGCTTGTGGTGAGAAGATCCCGGATGTTGGGCTCGTCGTCGACAATGAGAATGCGGGGGCCATCAGTCATGACCACAGTATCTGCGCGTTAGCTGAAACTTAGCTGGGAGTGCCTGGGGCACCCCACTGCGGCAGCTATGCGCCCGCTGTGCGAGGGCTGATGCGAACACAGCAGCGCCCGGCCCCCGGATCACTCAGCACGGTGTGCGCGTCGTCGCCCGCACCGGCGGCCAGGCCGGTGACGAATTCAAAGTTGAGGGCGCAGACGATATCGGTGTGATCCTGCGCCAGGCGGTGGAACGGGCAGTTGCCGAAGATCAGGTCGTCGCCGTCGGCGCACGGCTCGAAACCATTCTGTTCAAGCGCTTCCGGCAGTGACGTCGCTTCCCGGCCGGCCTGACTGCCCTTGGCCTGGGCGACACTGCGGAGGGCATCGTGAACCGGTTGGCCGGATGAGCCGGACAGCTCGATCGCACTCGCGAGCACATCGCCGACCAGGTCGTAGTGACGCTCCGGCACCGAGACGGTGAGCTCCGTTGCGGCGCGACGGTAGAGCTTCGCCGGGCGCCCGGCGCCGGGCCCGCTGCGCCCGCTCAGGCGCTTGTACTCCACCTCGACGAGGCCGAGTTCGGCGAGGCGGTCCAGGTGAAATGCCGTGGTGCTGCGCGAAAGCCCTGTCGCTTCGGCGGCGGCGTCGCGGGTGATCGACTCGGCGCTGCGGGAGACCAGATCGAAAAGCGTGCGCCGCGCCGGATCGGACAGCGCGCTGACCGCCGCCACGCGCGCAGAGAGCGCTGCCGGGCCGCCGACCGATTCTGAGTCGGCGGGTGCTGAGTGGTTCATGACTGAATACTACTCTAAAAAGCATGGATCTTGACAAAAGAGTTCTGCGGATCTAGCGTCGAGATATCAGCGCGGAAAGGTCCCTCATGACACTCGCAGAACAGCCAGTGAAGCCTCCCGGTGGTGGGCGTCATCCGTCGCCACTGCACCGGGTCGAATCAATGAGCACGATCGACCGCGTGAAAGCGGCGGCGGCCGTCGCCGACTTGCTCGCCGCTCTCGGGCGCGACACCGGCAATCCGCACCTGGCCGAAACCCCACGGCGGGTGGCCGACGCCTTCATCGAGATGCTCACGCCGCAGGACTTTGCTCTGACCACTTTTCCGAACGACGAGGGGTACGACGAGCTCGTCGTGGTGCGGGACATCCCGTTCCACTCCCTCTGCGAGCATCACCTGTTGCCGTTCCAAGGGGTCGCGCACATCGGCTACCTGCCCGGGGACCGCATCCTCGGTCTGTCGAAATTCGCCCGTGTGCTGGAGTTCTTCGCCCGTGACCTGCAGGTGCAGGAGCGCCTGACCAAGCAGGTGGCCGACTGGTTGCAGAGCGAGCTGGCGCCGCGCGGCGTCGGGGTCGTGATCGAGGCCGAGCATCTCTGCATGTCGCTGCGCGGCGCTCAGGTGTCGGGAAGTCGCACGACCACCAGCGCGGTGCACGGTTCCATCCGTGATGATCAGCGCACCAGGGACGAGTTCTTCGCCCTCTGCGGACTACGCGCCTGATTGCGCAGCTCATTGCCCACCTGATTGCGCACCTGAACAACCCTGGTCAGAGAGAAGAGACTCCGTATGAGCACCGATCAGACATTCATCATCGTGGGCGCCGGGCTCTCCGGTGCTCGCGCCGCCGAAGGGATGCGGGGCGAAGGCTTCGCCGGGCGCATCATGCTCATCGGTTCCGAAGACTCGCTGCCCTATATCCGGCCGCCCCTGTCGAAGGAGTACCTCACCGGGGCGATGGAGCAGGACGGCCCCCTGGTGCATCCGGGCGAGTGGTACGCCGAACAGAGAATTGAGCTGGTGCCGGGGCGCACCGCGGTGAAACTGTCGCCGGCCAGTCACGAACTCACCCTTGACGATGGCCAGACGCTTCACTACGACAAGCTGTTGCTCGCGACGGGTGCCGCCTCGCGGCGGTTTCCCGGGCCGGGCGCCGATCTGATCGGGGTGCATCACCTGCGCACGATCGGGGAGTCGACGCATCTGCGCGAATGGCTGGAGCCTGGGCTCCGGAACGTCGTGATTGTCGGCGCCGGTTGGATCGGCCTCGAAGTGGCCTCGGCCGCCCGCGGCTACGACAACACGGTCACGGTGCTCGGCCGGGAAACCGTGCCGCTGAACGTGGCGATCGGCGACGAGGCGGGAGCGGTCTTCGGCCGGCTCCACCGCGACAACGGCGTCACCGTGCGGATGGAGACCGGGGTGAGCGCCCTGCTCGGCGATTCGAACGGCGTCACCGGGGTGCAGCTCGACTCCGGCGAGGTCGTGCCGGCCGAGGTGGTCGTGGTCGGGATCGGCGCGGTTCCGAACGTGGCGCTGGCGCAGGATGCCGGTCTGGCCGTCGCGAACGGAATCGTCGTCGACGCTTCCTTCCGCACTCTCGATCCCGACATTTACGCCGTCGGCGATGTGGCCAGCGTGTTTCACCCGGTGCTCGGGCATCCGTTGCGGATCGAACACTGGGCCAACGCCGAGAACGCCGGACGCGAAGCCGGCCGGTCGATGGCCGGCGCCGTCGTCAGCTACGACGAGATTCCCTACTTCTACACCGACCAGTTCGACCTCGGCATGGAGTATTCGGGCTACGGCGAGCTGGCCCAGAACGCCCAGGTGGTGTTCCGCGGCGACACTGCCGCTCGGGAATTCATCGCCTTCTGGATCGCCGACGGGCGGGTGGTCGCCGGGATGAACGTGAACGTGTGGGACGTCAATGAGACAGTTCAACGTTTCATCAGAACCGGCGTGCAGGTCGACCCCGAACGCCTGGCGGATGAGAGCATTGCACTGGAGGACCAATTGGCCTCCCCGACCGGTTAGGAGCAGGGTTTGACCAGTGCAGTCACCACGTCGGGAATCGTGCTTCCCGACCTGATCCACCCGCAGCGCACCATCGGAGGGCGAGTCTTCGACTTCTCCCGCGAGGTGGCGGTGATGGCCATCATCAACCGCACCCCCGACTCTTTCTACGACCAGGGCGCCACGTTCGCGCTCGACGCTGCGGTCGCATCCGCTCGCCAAGCGGTTCTCGATGGAGCCGACTGGGTGGACATCGGCGGGGCGAAGTTCGCGCCGGGTCCGGCGATCCCTGTCAGCGAGGAGATCGACCGGGTGGTGCCGGTGATCGAGGGACTGCGGGACGCCGGGGCCATCATCTCGGTCGACACTTTTCACCCGGAGGTCGCCCGGGCCGGCATTGCAGCCGGGGCCCAGGTGATCAACGACACGACGGGCGTGCACGACCCGGCGATGGCCGACGTCGTCGCCGACAGCGAGGCAACACTCGTGATCACCCACAGCCTGGCCAAGCCGCGGATGCCGTACCCGGCGCCGCACTACGACGACGTCGTCACCGAGGTGGCCGCGTTTCTGCGGCAGCGTGTCGACCTCGCCGTCTCCCGCGGAGTGCCGCTCGAACGCATCGTGATCGATCCCGGCCACGACCTCAACAAGAACACGCTCCACTCGCTTGAGCTCACCCGTCGGCTGGGGGAGATCGCCGACATCGGGCTGCCCGTGCTGGCCGCGGTGTCGAACAAGGACTTCATCGGCGAGACACTCGACCGGGAGCGCGGCGAGCGGGTCGATGGGTCGATCGCTGCAGCCGTCGTGTGCATTCTTCAAGGTGCCCGCATCGTTCGTATGCACAATGTGCGCGCCGCCGTCGACGCGGTGCGGATGACGGAGGCGATTCTCGGTTTTCGCGAGCCGGCCTACCTGCGCCACAACCAGACGTAAATCGCTTCCCATGCTGAACCGCGACGAACTGCTCGAGAACTACCGGATTGCCGACCGGACGACACCGAGCGTGCGGATGAACTTCATTGCCACGCTCGACGGCGCGGCAACGCGTGACGGGTTGAGCGGCGGGCTGAACAACGCCGACGACAAGAAGGTCTTCGACACCCTGCGGATGCTGACCGACGTGATCCTGGTCGGCGCCGGCACAGTGCGTGCCGAGGGCTACGGCAGTGTGAGACTCGAAGCGGCGGATGCGGCCTGGCGGGTCTCGCAGGGATTGCCCGAGCAGCCCGCGCTCGCGATAGTCTCAGCGCGGCTCGAGATCGACCCGGGGCATCCGTTCTTCGCGGAGGCGGTGACCCGGCCACTCGTGGTCACTCACGCGGCGGCTCCTGCGGAACGGCGGGCGGCGCTCGCCGAGGTCGCCGACCTCGTGATCGCGGGAGAGCACACGGTGGATCCCCGGCTGATGCTGGCCGAACTCACCGAACGGGGACTACGCCAGGTGCTCTGCGAGGGCGGTCCGCACCTCTTCGGCGACCTGATCGCCGCCGATTGCGTCGATGAACTCTGCCTGAGCCTCAGCCCGGCGCTCGACGGCGGCCCGGCCGGACGCATCGCGGTGAGCGCCGCGCCCACGCCGCGGCCGATGCGCCTGCTGCACTCGTTCGCCGCCGGAGACATGCTCTTTCTGCGGTACGCCCGGGCGCGCTAGCCGTCTCGTTGATCGAGGAGCCGCGTTGATCGGGCTGCCCGTTGATCGAGCTGCGCGTTGATCGAGCTTGTCGAGATCTGGTGAGGCGATCTCGGGTCGTTCGGTCGCGTTTGAGGATTGGCCGACGGAGGTCACTTCGACAGGCTCAGTACATCGCTCGACAGGCTCGACCACCGGTGCACACTGCGGTGAGGCGGGTTAGCTTTTTTCGCTAATGAACTTCAGGGTCATATGAGCCTGAAGTTCATTAGCAAAAAAGGGCACCCGACCGTCCAGCTGTCGGGCGGCTTCGGTGGTCGAGCCCGCGGCGAGACGGGTCGCTAGACCTCGGCGAGACTGTGCGCGTCGAGAATCGTGTAGCTGTAGCCCTGCTCGGCCAAGAATCGCTGCCGGTTCTGGGCGAAGTCCTGATCGACGGTGTCGCGCGCGACGAGCGTGTAGAAGTTGGCGGTGAGGCCCGACTCCTTCGGGCGCAGCAGACGCCCGAGACGCTGCGCCTCCTCCTGTCGAGAACCGAAGGATCCCGACACCTGGATGGCCACCGTCGCTTCGGGCAGGTCGACCGAGAAATTGGCCACCTTCGACACGACGAGCACCTCCACCTCACCGACCCGGAACGCCTGGAACAGGCGCTCGCGTTCGTCGACGGGCGTCGATCCGGTCAGCTTGGGGGCGCCCAGCGCCTCGGCCAGTTCGTCGATCTGGTCGAGGTACTGCCCGATCACCAGGATGCGCTCACCCGGGTGGTTTGCGACCAGGCGCTTGACGACATCCAACTTCGCCGGCGCTGTTGCGGCGAGCCGGTAGCGCTCGTCATCGGCCGCCGCCGCGTAGCTCAGCCGTTCGGATTGCGGCAGGTCGATGCGTACCTCGTAGCAGGCCGCCGGGGAGATGAAGCCCTGGGCCTCGATCTCCTTCCACGGAGCATCGAAGCGCTTCGGCCCGATCAGGCTGAACACGTCGCCTTCCCGGCCGTCTTCGCGCACGAGAGTGGCGGTGAGGCCAAGGCGACGCCGGGCCTGCAGCTCGGCGGTGAGCTTGAATACGGGCGCCGGAAGCAGGTGCACTTCGTCATAGACGACGAGCCCCCAGTCCATCGCATCGAGCAGGGCCAGGTGGGCGTATTCGCCTTTGCGCTTCGCCGTCAAGATTTGATAGGTCGCGATCGTGACCGGCTTGACCTCTTTCACCTGACCCGAATACTCGCCGATCTCGTCGGGGGTCAGGGTGGTGCGCTTGAGCAGCTCATCGCGCCACTGCCGGGCCGAAACAGTGTTCGTCACCAGGATCAAGGTGTTGGTTTTCGCCGTCGCCATCGCACCGGCGCCGACGAGGGTCTTTCCGGCACCGCACGGCAGCACGACAACGCCGGAGCCTCCCTCGAAGAAGTTCGAGACGGCCTTGTTCTGATAGTCACGCAAGGCCCAGCCGTCTTCGACCAGGTCGATCGGATGCGGGGTGCCCGGAGTGTAACCGGCTAAGTCCTCGGCCGGCCAGCCGATCTTGACGAGCTCCTGCTTGAGCTGTCCGCGTGCCCACGCCTCGACGAGGTACGAGTCGGGTGTCGGATGCCCGATCAACAGCGGGGCGATCCGCTTGGCTCCCGAAATTTCGGTGAGCACCGCCTGATCGGTGCTGCGCAGAATCAATGCGCCCTCGGGATCCCGATCGATCACCAGCCGGCCGTACCGGCCGACGGTCTCGGTGATATCGACCGACACCGTCTGGGGAATCGCGAACTTGGAGTACTTCTCGAGCGTCGCCAGCATGTCTGCCGCGTCATGCCCGGCAGCGCGTGCGTTCCACAGGCCGAGCCGGGTGATCCGGTAGGTGTGGATGTGCTCTGGCGCGCGTTCCAGCTCGGCGAAAATGGCGAGATCATGGCGTGCGTCTTCAGCGAGCGGGTGTGCAACTTCGAGCAACACGGTGCGGTCGCTTTGGACGATCAGTGGTCCGTCAGACATAGCGGTCAATCCTACGCCCGCCGCAGGCGTGACGGAGGCAGGGCGCGCGAATTGCCGCGCGCTCGGCGAGAGGCCCGACGCGGGGCTCGGGGTTAAGGTGCCGGCGAAATGCTGACGATGCTCGAAATCGGGAGCGTGCGCTCGATGTCTGCGCGTCGATCTCTGGCGCGAAAGCGCCCGCCGCCGACGCTGGCCGGTTCGAGCAGGTAGTCGACGACAACCCCGCCGGGCATGGCGATGCTCACGGTTATCGTCTGCTTCGTTCTGATTGCCGCATCGAGTTGGCGGGCCAGCCATGCCCCGGCGGCCTTGCCCTCACCACCGTCACTCGTACGCAAGCGCTCGACCAGGTCGACCGCCGGGTCGGAGGCGACGACGGGGGCCTTCTGCGCGAGCGGAATCCGGCGCACATGAACAATCTCGCCCGCCTCGTTCTCGGCAGCGACCGGATAACGGGAATCGCTCAACGCCCAGAACACGACATCGACGGGAAACCTGCTGCCCAGGCGGTCGGAGCTGATGCGATGGAGCCCGAGCGGCGTCAGCGTCTGGTCGACCTCGATAGTGCCGAGCAGTGCCGGATCATCCGAGCGCACGACAGATTGCACCGGGGCGTCGCCGGCCGAGGCCGGCAGCACCCGAACGCGACCGTAGCGGGACGCCGATTCTCGAATGAGGTAGTCGAGCGGCTGGGGGATGCCGGTCAGCGAGATGGAGCGCAAGAATTCCAGAAGCGTTTCGGCGGTCTCGCCGCCGGCAAGCGCACGATTCACCGATGCGGCGGTGATGCGGTAGCTCGAGGCCAGTTCGCGGCTCTCGACATCGGCCAGCGCGCGCAAGCGGGCGTCGATCGACGGGGCCAGGGGGCCGGGCGACACGATTGAAAGATCGTGCTGCAGGTAGACGGCGCCGACCTCGGCCGGCAGCGAGCCCTCCATGATGGCGACTGCTTCATCGAATGCGCCGGCGAGCACGGCGCCGCCGGCGGCACTGGTGGTGTGATGCGCGGTGATTCCGATGAACTCGGCCTCCGCCTGCACGGCGGTGACGCGGTCGTCGAGCCAGGTTCCGCCGGCTGGGTAGAGCCAGCCGAGGAAGTCGCGCAACTCGCCGTCCCAGAAGACACCGGCCTGAGCGGGAAGGATGTCGAGCACGTCGGTCGGCAACGACGCACGCCACGAGGCGGCCAGGGTCGACCAGCGGTGGGCGGTGCTGCCCATGAGCCATGCCTCGCCGAGTTCAGTTTGACGCCAATAGCCCAGCTCTTTGGCGATGAGTTCGGCGCGTGCGGTGAGAGCGACCAGGGTCGGAACGGCTTCGACCTCGACGGCGGCCGCTGCCGCCAGACGCTTGGTGTCGGGCAGTCCGAGCCCGCCGCGACTGAGCTCGTGCACAGGCTCGCGGGAGATCTCGCTGACCAGTTCGGCGAGTGACGATACCGCGGTGAACGCGCGCTCGGCGGCCAGATTTGTGGTGAACGCGGTATCGGTGTCGGTGGGCGGGGCGAATGATGGCGGTGCCGCGACGGAAGCGAGCATCAGCGCACTCGGCAACCCCTGCGCCGGCCAGCTCGCCAGGTGGGCGCTCACCGCGTCATACGGTTTCAGGCGTCCGTCGGAATAGATCGCCAACAGTAGGGAGTCGAGTTGGGTGGCGGCCGCCTCGACCTGGACGACCGGAATCGCTCGCTCGCCGAGAATGCTGAGTCGGGCGGCGATCTCGGCTGTCGTCGGGGCGAAGGCGGTGGCGTCGGCGTGGTCGGCGGCAGCCATCACGGGGCCTGCCAGCGCAGCGCCGGCCGACTCCTCGCTCGCGCCGTCATCGGACACGGGAGCCTCGCCGGCGATGGCGAGCACCGCGAGTGTCGAACGGTCGAGATGGGCGAGCGCGTTCTGGATGGCGACGGGATCGAGAAGCGCCTCGGCCAGGTCGAAGAAGTCTTTGATACCGGTGGGGGAGACCATGCGGGCCTCGATGGCACGGCGCAACGCCGCGTCATCCAATGCACGAAGACGCGACGCGAGCGTGAGCATGGCCGTTAGTTTTTGTTCGCTCGAGTGTGGCGGCTGCGGCGAACAGTGCTGATCACCAGGAGAGCGATGATCAACACGAAGCCGAGGGGGAGACCGAACAGTGGAAGCATGATGACGAACGGCCACACTCCCTGGCTGAAGCCGTCGTTGGCTCCGACGCCTGCGGCGGTACCGGCGATCATGGCGAAGAAGGCGAGGATCGACACACCGACCACACCCGCAACCATGTAGGCCATGATGCGGTCGATCCGTTGCGGACTCGGCGGGGGTTGATTGGTCACAGTCCAAGGATAACGGGCACAGAGCCGCGGAAGGCGAATAAGCTGGGTCAAGAAGACGTGCATTTCAGCGCGCCCGAATTTCAGCGAGGTTCACATGCCCACCGGCAAAGTCAAGTTTTACGACGAGGAAAAGGGTTTTGGTTTCATCAGTTCTGATGACGGCCAGGAAGTTTTCCTTCACGCATCCGCGCTTCCTGCGGGAGTGACCGTCAAAGCGGGCTCGAAACTGGAGTTCGGAATCGCCGACGGAAAGCGCGGCGCTCAGGCTCTGTCTGTGCGTGTGCTCGAAGCACCGCCGAGCCTGGCCAAGATGAGCCGCAAGCCGGCCGACGACATGGCGATCATCGTCGAAGACCTCGTCAAGCTGCTTGACGGCATCGGCGCGAACCTGCGCCGCGGTCGCTACCCCGACAGCGCGCACAGCCGCACGATCGCAGCGATGCTGCGCAAGGTTGCCGAGGAACTCGATGCGTGATGACGAACAGGCATCGATCGTTGCCGACGAGGCACTTCTTGCCGCCGTCGATGTCGCGCGCGCCGCGCTGACCCAGATCACGCCGGCCGACACGATCGGCGAGCCCGTCGGCCACATCGTCGAAGACGAGCATGTTCTGTCGTTGCTGTTCGACTGCCTGCTGACCGGTTACCCGGGCTGGCACTGGACGGTGACGCTGTCGCGCATCGATCAGGATGCCGCTCCGACGGTGCTGGAGACCGAGCTGATGCCCGGCAACGACGCATTGCTCGCGCCGGAATGGGTGCCGTGGTCTGACCGACTGGCCGAGCACCGCACCGCGCAGGAGCTGGCCGCCGCGCAGGAGGCGCTGGAAGGCGCCGATGACGATGCAGACGACGATGATGCTGACGACGACTCTGAGAACGAGGATTCTGACGAATCTGATGACTTCGACGACGAAAGTCACGACGACGACGACGACGATGACGCGGACGACGCCCTCGATGAGGACGCTCTCGATCACGACGACTTCGACGACGATGGTGACGACGCTCTCGACGGAATCGATTTCAGTGAAGCCGAACTATCGTCGACGGAACTGAACCCAGGCCAGCCCGGCTAGTCCGAGTCCCAAACCGATCAGGGTGCACCACAGCCACCAGCCGAGCCCTGCGGCGTCGAGTTCGGTGCGCACGCTGAATACGATCGCGGCGGCGACAAGCCAGGCCACCGTGCCGGCGAAGTAAGCCTTGCGCGCGTCAGTACGCGCGGGCAGGGGATCGGGACGTCTCTCGCTGTCTTTCAACCACAAGCGCATGAGGCGTCCCGATCTGCCTAACGACCCAGCTGGTCGACGACGTATTCGATCGAGCCGACGAGCTTTCGCACATCTGACGGGTCGATCGCGGTGAACGTTGCAACGCGCAACTGGTTGCGGCCGAGCTTGCGGTAGGGCTCGGTGTCGACGATGCCGTTGGCGCGAAGCGTCTTCGCGATCGCTGCGGCGTCGATGCTCTCGTTGAAGTCGATCGTGACGACGACCTGCGAACGGTGGGCCTTCTCGCTCACGTAGGGGGTCGCGTAGTCGACGCGCTCGGCCCAGTCGTAGAGGATCGACGAGGACTCCTGCGTGCGAGCCGACGCCCAGGCGAGTCCGCCGTTGCCGTTGATCCAGTCAAGCTGGTTTTCGAGCAGCAGCAGCGTGGACAGTGCCGGTGTGTTCAGCGTCTGGTTGAGGCGTGAGTTGTCGATGGCGTTCTTGAGGCTGAGGAACTCCGGAATGTACCGTCCGCTGGCCGCGATGCGCATGACCCGCTCGATGGCGGCGGGGGAGAAGAGCGCGAACCAGAGCCCGCCATCGGAGGCGAGGTTCTTCTGCGGGGCGAAGTAATAGACATCCGCCTGGGCTGCGTCGAAGTCGATTCCGGCGGCGGCGCTCGTCGCGTCGATGACGGTCAGAGCGCCCTCGTCGCCGGCCACCCGGGTGATCGGCGCCATGACGCCCGTCGAGGTTTCGTTCTGCGGCCAGGCGTAGACGTCGACGCCGGGGGTCACGACGAACTCGCTGCGCGAGCCGGCCGGGGCGTTGATGACGTCGGGAGCTTCGAGGAACGGCGTCTTGGCCGCTGCGGCGAACTTGCCGCCGAACTCGCCGAAGACGAGGTTCTGGCTGCGTCGTTCGATCAGGGAGAAGGCTGCGGCATCCCAGAACGCGGTCGACCCGCCGTTGCCGATGATGACTTCGTAGCCTTCGGGGGCGCGGAACAGGTCGGAGAGACCGGTGCGCACGCGTCCGACGAGGTCTTTGACCGGCGCCTGACGGTGTGAGGTGCCGAGGATGCTGGCACCGAATTCGGTCAGGTGGCGAAGCTGCTCGGGACGAACTTTGGACGGGCCGCAGCCAAATCGTCCGTCGATGGGCAGCAGTTCAGAGGGAATGGTCAGATCCGGCATACCGCGATTCTAGTTGCCCACACGCGGCGGCTAAGCTTGATACGTTGCGCTATCGGGTATGCGTGGACTTAACAAAGCTGGAGGTTGGGGATGACAGACCTCATTGATACGACTGAAATGTACCTGCGTACAATTCTCGATCTCGAGGAAGAGAACATCATTCCTCTGCGCGCTCGCATTTCAGAGCGCCTGGGACACTCGGGTCCGACCGTGTCACAGACCGTTGCACGTATGGAGCGCGACGGCCTCGTCGTGGTCTCCGGCGACCGCCACCTTGAGCTGACAGAGGCGGGCCGCAGCAAAGCGGTGCACGTGATGCGCAAGCACCGTCTCGCCGAGCGACTCCTCAGCGACATCATCGGCCTCGAGTGGGAGTTCGTTCACGACGAGGCTTGCCGCTGGGAGCACGTGATGAGCGAGAAGGTCGAACGCAAGATTCTTGAGATTCTTGGCCACCCGACCGAATCTCCCTATGGCAACCCGATTCCGGGTCTCGAAGAGCTCGGGCAGCCTGCTGCGTCGGCATTCATGAGCGGCGTCACCAACGTGGTCAGTGTCGTCGCGGCGGCAGATGGCCCCGTGACCGCGGTCATCCGTCGCATGGGCGAACCCGTGCAGTTCGAATCGGAACTTCTAGCCCAGCTCAAGCAGTCGGGAGTTCTCCCCGGTGCGACGGGCGTGTTCTCGGCAGCGGGCTCCTACGTGCTGGTGCAGGTTGACGGCTTCGGCGAGGGGCTGGAACTGCCCAATGAGATGGCAAGTCACATCTTCGTAACAACCCCTGAAACGGTCTAGCCAGTCGCCTTCGGCCCCCGAATTGGTGTCAATTCGTTACCATTCCGTGAGCGATTTAGCCCATGAACGTGACAAATCGGTGTAGCTCCCGTAGCCTCTTGGATGTCCCACAGACCAGAAGCCGGTCAAAGGACCCGAATCAAGACGCCTCCTCGGCCCGTCTCTTGAATCTCGGAAACACACGCGATTAGCGCATTGGACGGGGCAACTACCTAGTGTTGCAGAGGCGCCGGAGGTTACAACTTTGGCTGAATTAGGTAAAAACCTGTCCCGACGTGGAACAGCGATAACTGAAAAACCCGACACCACCCGCGCGGCAGCGACTACGAATGCTGCGCCCCAGAAGGCTCGCCCTCGCCTCTCGAGGCGACGCGGAAGCCTCGGCAATCTCGTTGTGATGACCCTGGCCGGCGGCCTCGTCGCCACCATGGCGCTCCCCGCCTACGCATTCGCGCCGGGCAGCAACGAAACCCAGTTCGGCACCACAGCGTCGACGGAGCTCAGCCAGGCTGCAGCTCAGAACGTCACTGTCGATGCGAAGGCGGCCAGTGTCACGGTCGCCCGCGACGGATTCACGGCGACCACCGAAGCCGAGCTTGCCGCAGCGTCGGCTGCCGCAGTGGAAGCCGCTGCCGCCGAAGCACGCCGACAGAGCGCTGCCGCCGCGATGACCTCGTACGCAGCCTCTTACTCCGGTCCGTCGGTCTCCGATTTCCTCGCGAACCCGTCGTACCCGAACTACGATCTCGGCTCGGTCTTCAGCGTGGCCTCGCAGTACCAGGGCGTGCCCTACGTCTACGGCGGTGCCACCCCGGCCGGCTTCGACTGCTCCGGCTTCGTCATGTATGTCTACGCGCAGTTCGGCATCAGCCTGCCGCACTCGTCGACGGGTCAGGGAGCAGCGGGCGTGCGCATCTCCGAGGCCGACGCTCGTCCGGGCGACTTGGTGATCATGGATGGCCACGACGGGTTCTATGCCGGCAACGGCAACATCCTGCACGCGCCCTATGAGGGAGCGTCCGTGCGCATCCAGCCGATTTGGACCAGCGACTACTACATCGTTCGCCTCGGCATATAGGCATCAGGATGTGACGACGTGAGTCTGAACATTCGGTAACAGCCCTCTTGATTGGCGCGCCACGACTTCGTGACGCGCCAATTGTGAGTTAACCTGATGCCCTGATGTTTTGCGGAAGATCGAAAGATCGGGAGAGCCAATGAGCGAGCAACGCACGATCCACACCATGGATCAGCGCGGCTGCTTCGCGCGGCGGCACAGCAGTCAAATAGACCAGAGCCACACCGTGGCCCCGGGGGCGTTGTCATTGTGACAGCGCCCTTTTTTGTTTGCCTGCTCACTTCGTATCGCATCACACCGTAGATAGCAGTTCGAATGGCTGGAAGCCGTCCAGCCGTTTTCGAAAGGGAGCGCATGCGCACACTGGTTCTCAACGCGGGGTACGAGCCCCTCGCCGTGGTGTCATTCAAGCGGGCACTGATTCTGGTTATGAACAACAAAGCGACGGTCGTCGAAAGCGATCGGGGGCATCCGGTTTTCGCCGCCTCCGGAGCCTGGGAGCGGCCGAGCGTGATTCTGCTCACGCGGTACGTGCGCCTTCCGCGCTCGCGGATCTCGCCGGTCAGCCGGCGGGGCGTGCTGCGCCGCGACGACCACCGGTGCTGCTATTGCGGTAAGTCGGCCACGACGATCGACCACGTGCTGCCGCGGTCGCGGGGCGGACGGGACACCTGGGACAACCTGGTGGCCTGCTGCCTGCGCTGCAACAACATCAAGAGCAACCTGACGCCGGCCGAGATGGGCTGGGGGATGCGCTTCAACCCCGCGGCACCGCACGGCGGCAACTGGGTCGTGCGCGGCGTGGAGAGCCCGATGCCGCAGTGGGGCGAGTACTTGGCGCCGGCGGCCTGATTCTCATTCGGGGCGCGTCGCTCGGGCGGATGCTGCTGGCTGACGACACGGATGAATGACATTCCGCCGGGTTGGGTCTACGTTTCTACTACGACAACGTCCGTTGATCGGAAGGGAGGCCTCCGTGAGCGCACCCGGGTCAGGTGAAAGCACCCCGTTCAACGGCAAGCTGGCGCTGTTGTTGGCGATGGCGATGTTCGTGCTCGTGGTCGACACGTCGATCATGAACGTCTCGATCTCCGCTGTCGTGAAAGATATCGATGCCACCGTCAGTGGCATCCAGTCGGCGATCGCGCTCGAAGCGCTGGTGTCGGCCGCGTTCATCCTGATCGGCAGCAAGGTCGGCGACCTCATCGGGCGCAAGCGAGCGTATGTCATCGGCCTCCTCTGCTACGCGACGGGAGCCGTGGCGATGATGCTGGCGCAGTCGCTCCTGCCCATCATCATTTTCTGGGCGGTGATCGGCGGGCTCGGTGCCTCCCTGCTCCTGCCCGCCATGCAGTCCCTCATCCACGGCAATTTCGAGGGCGCGAACCAGGCGCGGGTTTACGCGATGGTTGGGGCGTCGGCGGCGATCGCGGCCGCTGTCGGTCCGTTGATCGGTGGATTCATCACGACCTTCCTGTCGTGGAGGGTCGCGTTCGGACTTGAGGCGCTGATCATCGTCGTCGTTCTGAGCGGCATCAAGCTCGTGCGTGACGTGCCGTACACCGGACCCCGTCAGGTTGACACTCTCGGCGCGCTGCTGTCCGTCTTGGGTATGGGCGGAATCGTCATCGGCATCCTGGTCTGGCAGGAGGGCGGCGAGGCCGTCGGCATTCTGCTCGCCGTCGGCATCTTCGGACTCGGCGCCTTGGCGTATTGGCTCGTGCGACGCAAGCGGCAGAACAAGCCGACCCTCATCGACCCCGACCTGTTCCAGTCCAAGATGTTCCGGCTGGGCGTCACCGGACAGATGATGCAGCAGATCGCACTGGGCGGAACCATGATTGTGCTGCCCATCTACCTGCAGATGGTGCTCGGCTATAACGCGTTGCAGGCGGGCCTGTCGATCGCGCCGCTGTCGCTGACCATGTTCGGGGTCGCGATGCTCGCCGGGAAGCGCGTCGGCCGGCGTCGCCCGGCAACGCTGATCCTCTGGGGTTTCGTGCTCCTGACGGCGGGCTTGCTGATCCTCATCCCCATCGTCCCCCGGGCCGATTCCGGCTGGTGGCTCCTCGGCCCGTTGGTTGTCTCTGGAGTGGGACTGGGGCTGCTGGTGTCGCAGTTGAATGCCTACACGTTGTCACCGATCTCCAATGAGCGCGTGAGCGAGGCCGCCGGGGTGAACTCGGCCGCCGGCTCGTTCGGTCTGTCGTTCGGTCTCGCCTTCGCCGGTGCGATCATGCTCGCGTCACTCTCTCTCATCTTCACGAGCATGGCCATGGCCAGTGAGGTGCTCCCCGCCGACGAGCAGCAGCAGGTCGCCGAGGTGCTGGAGGAAGACGCCGAGTTCATGTCCAACACCGCCCTGGCCGAGCTCCTCGTCGGCCAGCCGGAAGCGATCCAGGCGGAGATCATCAGGATCAATACGGACGCGCGACCCATCGCCCTGCAGATCGCCCTCCTCATTCCGATCCTCGCGGGCGGGATCGGACTGCTCAACGGATTTCGGATGCGTCGTCTTCCCGATCCGAAACCCGACGAAGCGGTGGATGGAATGCTGCTCGGGTGAAGCACTGTCGAAGGTCGGTGCAGAGCGGAACGCAGCCGCCCCGAGGCGCAATTGACTATTGACTGGGTTGGGATCTGATCGACATACTCAGCACACGGGCGAGTTATACCCGGGGGCGGCGGCATCCACGCACAGTGTCGGTGCAGCCAAAGAGTGAGATTGGCGGTAACCCTGTGAGCGATGTCAAAGCACCAACGGGCTGGGTCGGCTGGATCGGATTCGCCGGTGTCATTCTCATCATGAACGGCGTCTTCGGCGTCATTCAGGGACTCATTGCGTTGATCGGACCGAGTTCGTACTACGTCGTCGCGAAAGGCGGCCTGTTCGCCTTCGACGTCACCGGCTGGGGCTGGTGGAACCTGATCATCGGTCTCCTGCTCGGACTCGCAGGCATCGCGTTGTTCCTCGGCGCGACCTGGGCCCGGATCGTCGCTGTGATCGTCGTCGCACTCAGCGCTATCGGTCAAATGCTTCTCGTCCCGGCCCAACCCTGGTGGTCCGTCATCGTCATCGCGATCGATGTTCTTGTCATCTACGCCATCACGGCGCACGGCCGCGAGTTCGCGACGCCGGACGCCGACTAACCGCACACACGGCACACATCGCGAAAGGTAGGGCACCGTGAGCATTGGGGAACTCTTCGCCTCGTTCTTTTGGGCCTACATCTTCTTCACCTGCATCTGGATCTTCGTCATCGTCTTCGTCAATGTGTTCCGCGACCCGGGACTCGGCGGCGGCGGCAAGGCACTCTGGGTTCTCTTCCTGGTGGTGGTGCCCTTCCTCGGTGCCTTCGTCTACCTCATTGCCCGCGGCGGCAAGATGGGGCGGCGGGGCGCAGAGACACAAGGACGCGCCGCCGGCCAAGCTGCGGACATCGGCACCGTCGGGGCCCGCGCGACCACCACATCCGACATTGAGTCGGCGAAAAAGCTCCTCGATTCCGGTGCGATCACCGAGACGGAGTTCGAGACGCTCAAGGCACAGGCCCTAGCGCGCTAAGCGCCGTGCGCGGTGTCGTGCGGCATCGCGCGGGTCGGGCGCCGCGACGCGGGTTGGGTCCAACGCGCGCGGAGGCGCCCGACCCGCGCGGCGCCATCCGCACCCCGTTTCGAGCACTGGGGTAACCCTCAAGGGGAGCTTGAGCGTCCCCGGAAGTGGGGGCGACTTTCGTGAAATTCTCACGTAGGGTGGGGGAGTTGCCCGCCCGCTAACCCAGTGTTGAGGATTGTCACGTGATCGATTCCGGCCCGTCCGGTTCCCCCGAGAACGCTGACGTCCTGCCCTCGCGGCGTGCCCTGCGTGCGCAGCGGGAAGCCGCAGAAGCGGCAGCCGAAAGCATCGAGTCTGCGGCGGCGATCGTGCCCGACTCGGTCGAGCCGACGGATGTCGCCACGGCGAGTATCGCGGATGTCACCTCGGCGAGCACGGCGGAAGTCACCGCGAGCGGAACGGATGTTGCCACCAGCATTCTGGATGTCGCCACGACGCGCGTCCTCGACGTCATCGTGCCAGCCGAAGTTGTTGCACCGCTCGCGCCCAACGCTGAAGTTCCGGCCAAGCCAAGCGCTCTGAAAGCTCAGCCGCGGGTCGTAAAAGCGCAGCCACACGGTCGACGCTCGGCTAGTCAAGCCTCCCCTTCCCAGGCCCGCTCGTCTCAGGCCCCCGCCGCGAAGGCCTCGCCGTCCACTAGCCCGCGTCGCCGTTCCCGTTCGCGCAGTCCGATCACCGTGCTGGTCGCGATCATGGCCATCCCCGGACTTTTTCTCACCGCTGGTTTGCCGGCCTACGCCTTCGACCCGCAGGCTGCGCCAGCTACCGGGGTCTCGGCTCACGCACAGCTCGAAGCCGACGCGCAGGACGTCGTCGTGGCAGCGACCGCGGCACACACCGTCGTCTCGCGCGACGGATTCTCGGCGAGCACCGCCGAGGAGCTCGCCGAGCGTTCCGCTGAACTGCGCCGCGAGGGCGCTGCCGCTGCGGCGCGTGCGTCGGCCGCCGAGTTCGCAACCAGTGGCATCCGTGCCGAGGGTGACGACTATCCGTGGCCGTTTGAGGCCACCGACAACGAGGGCGGCGGACTGTCGCCGCTTGGCTACTACTACCGCGAATGCGTCGACTTCGTCGCCTGGCGCCTCAACCGCGATGCCGGTTCCGGCAGCAGCCCGTGGCAGTGGACCTGGAGCAAGATGACGCCGGGCAACGGCAACGCCTCAGGCTGGGCGGATGCCTGGGCGAGCCACGGCTGGGTGACCAGCGCGACGCCGGTGGTCGGCTCGGTGGCCTGGTTCAACTACAACCACGTCGCCTATGTGCAGTCGATCCCCGGCGACGGAACCGTCGTGCTCGAGGAATACAACTGGATGGGCAGCCACGCGTACCACACGCGCACGGTGTCGATCGGCGACGTGCCGCTGTATCTGTACCCGCCGAGCTAGCGCAGCGTCTGACGACCCGGTGCCGGATTAGCCGCTAAACTTTCTGGGTCAGCCTCTGTAGCTCAATGGAAGAGCGACTCCGTCCTAAGGAGCAGGTTGGGGGTTCGAGTCCCTCCAGGGGCACACTTCCACGTTTGCTGGAACCATCGGCCAAGTCCATGCCTACTTTTAGCTATTTTCCGTACTCGTTAAGAAATCGTCGTCGTTGGTCGCCGCCGCAGCGTCTGCGCACTCGCGATTTCCATCGTTGGTTGAATTGGCTTTGCGTTTGCCCAGTTTCCAATACAGCTTTATTGAGGCTCCGAGGAAAGTTGCGAAGAGTCGGTAACGTGAGCGACGAAGCGATGACGTGCGACTAGCTGGAGGAAGAAAATGGTACGCGTAGAGGGAGTGCTAGTAACCACTCAGGCTGTTGAAGCGTACGGAGGGGTATCCCTATCCCGGCAACTCGTGGAGTCGGTCCCAGACATGGTGAAGAGTGGCCGAATCCCGCTTGGGGTCCGACACGATCCTCGACTGCGATTCAACGCAACTGTGATTGATGCCTACACCAGGGAACGCGAAGACGGAGAACTAGAAGCAGTCGCGATCTGGGAAATCGACGATGGCGAGTGGGAAAAGCACAATGCCGACCAGATGCGCGGGTTCTCGATCAGTGTAACTTCTACGATCGTAGGCGAGAGCGAAGCGGCAATTGAATTGGTGGCGGACGCGCACTGGTACTCAAAGGACGACCTTCTCACGGCGTTCGCCGAGCTGAACACCAGCAATCAGTCGGCAAGTGTGGGACACCTCTATCAATTTGCCTATGAGCCGGACACGCTCATTGTCCTGCAGTGGGTCGTGCCGCAACTTACCTCGGTGGCGGTCGGCTTGATTACAAACTTCGTTTATGACTCGCTGAAGCGACTCCTACGAAAGGCTCCACCACTTTCAAAAGTGAGCATGGAATTCACCGACGAGAACGACGGAACGACCTCAAAGTTCTACATTGAAACCGGTTCGGTCGAGGTGCTAAAACACGCCATCGACTCGATTCCTGCAGCAATCGCGGCGAACAAGCGGCAGATGCAGTATCGGGATGAGGACGAGAACTGGGTTTCGCTAGACGAGTGAAGGGCGTGGCCAGCGCCCCGTCCGTTGTCGCAGCGAGCAGGTAGAACGTTCGTCTGGGTTCTGAATCTGCAGCTCTGCGACACCGGGCAAGGCCATGGACGCCCCCGATGGTCGCTCTGCCAGTGCTTGTAGGAAGTGGGGTCTGTCACAATGAGGTGAATACAAGGGGGTTGCATTTGAAACTGGTTGACGTGCGAATTCAGAACTTCAGGGGACTCAAGGACGTCACGATCCCGCTTTCACAATTTGGTTGCCTAATCGGGGAAAACAACTCTGGCAAGTCGTCGGCATTGCAGGCGATCCTCTTGCTGTTGCCGAGCTCGAGTAAGAAGCCGGCTCTGTCCGACTTTTTCGACAGCTCAAAGCCAATTCGAATTGAACTTCGTGTTGATGATGTCGACGCTGCGGACCTTGCTCGAATTGAGAATGATCAGCATCGCGCCAGTTTCGAATCAGACGTTGTTGATGGCTCCGTGCGATTCGTGAGGATGGTCGAGGCAGGTTCCGTGTCGAAGTCACAACTACTAATCTCCCGCCTTGGGCCGGCGGAGGATCGCTGGACGGACGAAAAGCTGGCCCCGACTATGAAGGGCAACGCAGGCGCTGCCCTTCGGAATGCTGTGCTGGAGCTCCTGCCGGAGTTGGGTGAGAATCTATCGGCGAAACCTACGCAAAAAGAGGTGAACGCGCTTCGGGACGAATTTGTCGCTGCAATGCCAAACGATCACAAGACATTTCGGGATGAGCCGCTTGGTACTGGACTTGACGCCGGCATCAAGAACTTCTTGCCGGAGCCCATCTATATTGAGGCAGTCAAGGATGTCGCGGATGAAGTTAAGACTACAGATAGCGCAACCTTCGGGAAGTTGCTCGGTCTACTGCTCGAGGAAGTTCAAGACCAGTTTGCTGGGGTCGAGGAGCAGTTCAAGGCGATACAAAAGCAGTTGAGCCGTGTAATTGGTGAAGATGGCGTCGTCGTGGACGAGCGCATCAAAGAAGTTCGTACTGTCGAGGCGATGATCAATAGCTTCGTTCAGGAGAGCTTTCCGGACGTCAACCTAACAATCACCGTCCCTGTGCCAAAGATGAAGACGATCCTCTCATCTGCTGAGATTTCTGCTGATGATGGGCATGACGGACTTGTTGTCTCGAAGGGTGATGGCCTGAAAAGGGCTGTTGCATTTGCGATACTGCGGGCATACACGAACCTCCGTGCCTCGGGGATCGGTAGCTCTGGTAGCGCCATCGGCCACTACTGGCTGCTGTTTGAGGAGCCCGAGCTCTATCTGTATCCACGGGCGCAACGACAACTCTTCTCGGCGCTGGACGTGTTTTCCAATGATTTTCCAGTCATGGTCACCACGCATTCTCCGGTCTTCTTCGATGCAGATGCTACCCAGTCGTTTGTGAAGTTCCGCAAAGTTCGGCCGGATACCTCAAAGCCACCGTTTACTGAGGTACATCCAATTGTCATTGGTGACGATCTATCGACGAAAACCGCATTTCAGATCATCTGCCACGAAAACAACAGCATTGGCTTCTTCGCGAAGCAGGTAGTGCTCGTAGAGGGCGACAGCGATGCTCTGCTGCTGCCTCATTTTGCCAAGCTGCTCGACCCTGCCTGGGATAGCGTCGAGAAGAATATTTCGTTCGCTCGGACTAACGGCAAAGGAAACATCGCAAGCTACCGTTCATTCTTCAGTAAGTTCGATATTCCAATCCACGTCGTGTGCGACCTTGACGCCTTGATCGGGGGCTTCGACAAACTCGAACCGAATGATCGCGCGAAAGTCCTTCGTGAAGATCTTCTACGGCTCGTTGACGCGGAACTGGCAGATGCGACCGAGATCACAGAAGGCGATGCGAAGACTTTGGTCGATAGCGGAGAAGCACGTGCCCTCTGGGGAGCCGCCGAGGAAGCACGACTCGCGCTTGATGGCACCGAGGCTTCATATGCGGCCTTAAACGTTGCGGTTGGGCACTTCTTCTCGTTCCGACGAAAGAACGACCGCCTTGCCGTGCTGGAATCGGCGACTGGTGTTATTGCGACAAAGCGGGATCAGCTGATTGATCTGTTGCGAGAGTCACGCACTAACGTGCTCTCGCTGGGTGCCATCGAGAATTACTACGCCAGCACTTCGAAGTCCCGGGACAAGGTCAAGCAGGCGATTAGCTACCGTTCTGCCTGCGAATCACTCGACAACTACGTCGCCGACCTCGGAGAGAATGCTGAGATTATCGAGAAAGAACTGCGCGTCGTTATGGGCGCAATTTTCGAGGACGGTTTGCAGATCGCTGACGTTAATTCGGGCGTAGATTTGGCGGCTTAGGAGTTTACCTGCCTGTTTCGTTCAGGGGTCGTGTCTACGTCTGCAACTGGGTTGATCCCGAGTCAGTCCGCAAACGATCGCCAGGACGATCATTGAATTGGTTCGAAGCGCACAGGGGTAGAGGACTTACCGCCCGGTCCGCGTGAGCGGTGCGACCGGACGACCGATTCCATAGGTGGCACGATGT
The DNA here is from genome assembly GCF_052113185.1 of Leifsonia sp. YAF41. Lineage (NCBI taxonomy): Bacteria > Bacillati > Actinomycetota > Actinomycetes > Micrococcales > Microbacteriaceae > Leifsonia > Leifsonia sp. YAF41. Next base: position 8,863 of record NZ_JBFRCS010000008.1, on the reverse strand, counting down.
GCCTATTGTGCATAACGTGCCCGTCGTGCAGGATGGCTCCATAGCCCGCCCACGAATTGGAGCTGCGTCGACGATGACCGAGAACATGACGATTGATCTGCTGGTAGTTGGATCGGGAACCGGGCTCGCAGCAGCACTGTCCGCGCATGAGCAGGGCGCCACCGTGCTCGTGATCGAGAAGACAAAACTCGTCGGTGGTTCGACGGCGCGATCCGGTGGAGCATTCTGGATCCCCGCGAATCCGGTGCTCGCCAAGGACGGCGCGAACGACTCGCCCGAACGGGCTCACGAGTACCTGACCGCGGTCGTGGATGGCAGTGGCCCCCAGGCGCGCTGGGAGAGTTTTCTGGAGCACGGCTCGGAGACCGTCCGGATGCTCGAACGCACGACCCGCATGCAGTTCATGTGGGCAGAGGGCTACTCCGACTATCACCCCGAACTGCCGGGCGGCTCGGCCGCCGGCCGCAGTTGCGAGTGCCGCCCGTTCGACGTGGCGCAGCTCGGCTCGGAGCGCAGTCGGTTGCGGCCCGCGGTCATGGAGGCACCCCTGCCGATGCCGGTGACCGGCGCCGACTACAAGTGGTTGAATCTCATGGCTAAGAAGCCCATTCGCGGCTTCGGCGTCGCGATCAAGCGCGCGATTCAGGGGATCGGCGGCAAGATCATCGGCCGGGAGTACGCAGCAGGCGGGCGTGCGCTCGCCGCGGGTCTCTTCGACGGCGTCGTGCGGGCGGGCATCCCGGTGTGGACGGAAACGAGCCTGCAACGGCTCGTCGTCGACGATGCCGGCGCGGTCACCGGTGCGGTCGTCACTCGTGGGGGCCAGGAAATCACGATCACGGCAAAGCGCGGGGTAGTTCTCGCCGCCGGCGGATTCGACCACGACCTCGCACTGCGGCGCAGTGTGCAGTCGGAGTCCCTGGAGAACTGGAGCCTCGGCAGCGACGGCAACACCGGTGACGCCATCCGTGCCGCCCAGTCGGTCGGTGCCGATGTTGCTCTGATGGAGCAGGCGTGGTGGTTCCCCGCGATCTCGCCGCTGCCAGGCGAGAAGCCGATCGTGATGCTCGCTGAGCGTTCGCTGCCGGGCTCGTTCATGGTCGATTCAACGGGTAACCGGTTTCTGAACGAAGCGGAAGATTACATGTCGTTCGGCCATCACGTGCTCGAGCGCGAGCGTGAGGGACGCCCGGTCGGCACCATGTGGCTCATCTTCGACCAGACCTACCGCAACAGCTATCTGCTGGGCGGACAGGTCTTTCCGCGGATGGCCATTCCGAGGAACTGGTACGAGAACGGCATCGCGGTACGGGCCTCGTCGTGGGCGCAACTCGCACAGCAGATCGGGGTGGAGCGCGGCGTTCTCAGCGAGAGTGCGCGGAGGTTCAACGAGCTCGCTGCGGCCGGGGTCGATGAGGACTTCGGTCGTGGAAACAGTGCCTACAACCGCTACTACGGCGACCCCACAATCACGCCGAATCCGAATCTCCGCCCGCTCGAGTCGACTGGACTCTACGCAATCAAGATCGTGCTTTCTGACCTCGGCACCTGCGGAGGCATCACCGCCGACGCCGATGGCCGGGCGCTCGCCGCCGACGGCACCCCGATTCCGGGCCTGTACGCGATCGGCAACTCGGCCGCCAATGTCTTCGGCGAAAGCTACCCCGGCGCGGGAGCCACGATCGGGCAGGGCCTCGTCTACGGCCACATCGCCGCCAGTCACGCCGTCGCTGCGCGCGTCGAAGACGCTTCGGCGCGCTGATTCGGTCGCTGCGAGTGGCACGCTGCTGACAGCACTCAGCCGATGTGGTTGCTGACGAACAGTCTTCCTGACGAACTGTCTGCCGCCCGGGTCGCCCCGAGTCAGCAACGATGTCAGCGGTGTTGTACTGTGGCATTTCATGCGTACCGTTCAGCTTCGTCGCTACTCCATCACCCGGGGAGAACTCGACGCTTTCGCAGCCTGGTGGGCAGCCACCATGCCGGCGCTCCGCGAACGAGCGGGGTTCACCGTCGACTTCGCGTATGCGATCGCTGAGCGAAGCGAGTTCGTCTGGGCAGTGAGCGTTCCGGGTGCCCGCGATCGATTCGAGCAGCTCGAGCGCGAGTGGATTGCTTCGCCGGAGCGTGCAGCCGCATTCATCGGGCTCGTCGAGCGTGTCGAACGACAGGTCATCGCGTTCGCCGAGGATGTCCTGCCGACCTCACCACCAGCACCACCCAGAAAGGTTGATCGATGACGATCATTATCGCCGGAGCCGGAATCGGCGGGCTCGCCACCGCGCTCTCACTCCACGATGCGGGCTTCACCGACATCCGGATCCACGAGGCGGTCTCTGAGATCCGGCCGTTCGGCGTTGGGATCAACCTGCTCCCGCATGCGGTGCGTGAATTGACCGAGCTCGGGCTCGCCGATCAGCTGGAAGCAATGGGCGTGGCGACGAGTTCGCTGCGCTACTACAACCGGCACGGCCAAGAAATCTGGGCCGAACCTCGTGGCCGCGCCGCCGGTTACCACTGGCCGCAGTACTCGGTGCACCGCGGCGAGCTGCAGATGATGCTCCTCGACGCCGTGACGGATCGCCTCCCGGCCGGTTCCGTGCGCCTCGGCGAGACGATCGACGATGTGCAGGACCGCGCCGACGGTGCGAGTGTGCGCGTGACGACGGCCGCCGGTGAGACCCGGCGCGAGGTGGCCGATCTCGTGATCGGGGCCGACGGCATCCACAGCGAACTGCGCAAGCAGCGCTACCCCGACCAGGGCGAACCGATCTGGAATGGGCTCATTCTGTGGCGCGGCACGGCCGTCGTCGACTCGTTTCTCGACGGCCGCAGCATGATCATGGCGGGGGATGCCTTCCAAAAGTTCGTCGCCTACCCGCTGTCGCTGCCGGGTGACGATGGCCGGGCGCGCATCAACTTCATCGCCGAGTATCGCTCCGACGAGCCGAACCCCGGGGTCAGCAGTTGGAACCGCGCGGCCGACCCGGCGGCGGTTGCCGCCCGCTTCGCCGACTGGACGTTCGACTGGCTCGACGTTCCGACGATCATCGACACGGCCGAACAGATCCTCGAATACCCCATGGTCGATCGGGATCCCCTCGACCAGTGGACCTTCGGAGCGCAAACCCTGATCGGAGACGCAGCCCACCCGATGTACCCGATCGGGTCGAACGGTGCCTCGCAGGCCATCATCGACGCGCGCACGCTCGCCTATGAGCTGGCCAACGCAGCAACGCTCGCTGACGGGGTCGCCGCCTACGAGGACATCCGTCGCCCCCGCACCACGGCGCTGATCCGCAGCAACCGTTCGATGGGGCCGGAGCGCGTGATGCAGCTGGCCTACGAGCGTGCACCCGACGGGTTTGCCGACATTGAAACCGTGGTGCCGAATTCTGAGCGTGAGCAGATCGCCCGTGATTACAAGGCTGCCGGCGGCTTCGTTGCTGCCGAGCTGAACGAACGAGCCAGCCTGAGCGTGAGCGGAGCGCACCGGTCGCGATGAGCGGGGCGCGGGGACCGGTGCGCAGGGAGCAGGGCTTGGCAAGCAGGGGTGCCCACGGCTAGCCGCTGACGGGTTCCGTCTCCGTTTCGTCATCAAGCTCAGACTGATCGGCCCTGGTCACCCAGCCGTAGCAGAAGCCGACCACTCCGAGAACGATCAGCGGTGCCACCAAGGCGAGATTGATCCATCCGCTCAACCCGGTGAGCAGCTCGAAATTGGCCAGCATGAGGTAGAGCCCGCCGCTCAGCAGCAGCGCAGAGGCGGCGGGCGCGATGGCCACGCGAAACACACTGTGACCGCGACGCGACGCCCAGAAGAAACGGATGATGGCGAAGGCACAGAGGATCTGGAGGAGCACGATGCCGACGATTCCCACACCGTTCGTCCAGAGGAGCAGATGCAGGTAGGGGTCGCCGGCCAGGGCCAGGGTGGCGATCACCGCCACCGCAGAAAACGCGCTCATCACCAGGCTGCCGATGTAGGGCGACTTGTAGGTGGGGTGAGTGAGCGCGAACCGGCGGGGCAGGATGCGCTCGCGCCCCAATGCGAACATGTACCGGGTGCTCGCGTTGTGGAAGGCGATGATGGCGGCGAACACGCTCGTGACGATCAACACTTCCATGACGATTTGAGCAGCGTGGCCGAGATAGCTGTTGGCCATCATGAAGTACATGGTGCCGAAGTCGTCGCCGGCCAGCACGGTGAGGATGCCGTTCGCGCCGAATCCCACGGTGGCGATCCACGTGGCGAATCCGTAGAACAACGCGAGGAAGCCGACGGAAATGTAGGTGGCACGAGGGATCGAGCGTCGCGGTTCTCGCGCTTCCTCCGAGTAGATCGCCGTGCTCTCGAAGCCGAGAAATGCACCGAGCGCCAGCACAAACATGGCGCCTGACCCCGGGGCAAAGACGTTGGCCGGAAGGAATGGCGCCACAGACATCCCCTCCGGGCCGCCGTCGATCAGGATCGCGACGGCGAGGATGACGAGGATGAGAACCTCGGCAGCCATCAGGATGCCGAGCACCCGCGCGCCGATGTTGATCTGGCGGTATCCGATGAACCCGACGACGAGCACCCCGGCCAGCGACCAGATCGGCCACGGCACGCTGATCCCGAGCAGGTTGTTCACCGTGGATTCGGCAAAGAAGCCGAGCGCACCATAGAACCCGAAACAGATCAGGCTGTACGAGGCCAGCGCCACCCACGCGGCGGCGATGCCGGTGGATGGGCTGAGGCCGCGCTTGATAAACGCGTAGAACGCACCGGTGTTCGGCAGATGCTGGGCCATCGCGGTGAATCCGAGCGCGAAGAGCACATAGGCGATTCCAGCCACGACATAGCTGCCGGGTGCGCCGATACCCCCGATCAGAAATGCCAGCGGGGAGCCGCCCGCGACGACCATGAGCGGCGCGGCGGCGGCGACAACGAAGAAGACGATGTCGCCGGTGCTCAGCGTGCCCGTGGCCAACCGATTGGGGATGCCGACGGATGCGACCGGTGAAGGTGCGGAGTGCTCGGTCATCGTCGAATCGTCTTCCCTCAGGTTGGTGCGGGGCAGGGCAGGACGGGGACTAGACCGTGGGCCACCAGGAGGCGGAGGTCCATAGCTGCAGGGCCTCTTCGAGTGCGGCGCCGAGCGTGAAGACCGTGGCGTCGTCGTAGGTGCGGCCCACGATCTGCACGCCGGTCGGCACGCCGTTCGGCGCGATCCCGGACGGCACGCTGAGTACGGGCACGCGACCGATGATGTTGAAGGGGATGGTCATTGCCGATTCGATCCAGCCCACTGTCTTGTCGCCGATCATGACGGAGGACGTGGTGCTGTCGAAGTCGGCGGCCATTCCCTGCACCGCGACAGTCGGGCAGAGGAGGGCGTCGTAGCTCTCGAAGAGCCGGCCGAGCGGTTCGTACATGGCGGTCTCCGCGGCGAGACCCTCGGGGTAGGAGCCCGCGGCCGCCGCCTTCTTGGCGAAGTCGAGCGTGTAAGGCATGAGCAGGTCTTGGTGTGTGCCGGCGATTTCTTCGATGAACGGCCCCATGATCGCACCGAAGTGGGCCCAGGCGATTTCGGTGAGCTCTTCGGTCTTCCAGGGCAGCGTCACCTCGTCAACCGTCACACCCATCGAGCGGAGGGCGTCAGCCGCAGCGCGGGTGTTCGCTTCGACCACCGGGTCGACCGCGAAGTTACCGAGGTTGACGCAGAGTGCGACGCGCATACCGATTGCTGCCGCAGCCTTCGGGGTGGGCAGAACGTAGGCGGGGCGAAGCGATGCCTGGTCGCCCCAATGCGGGCCGGCAATCACGTTCTGCAGCAGGGCGACGTCGGCGACGCTGCGGCCCATCGGGCCGTCGGCGCAATAGGTGTCCGAGTTGAACGGCGCCATGCCGGGCACGCGGCCAAACGGCGGTTTGAAGCCGACGAGACCATTGAACGACGCGGGGATGCGAATCGATCCACCGATGTCGGAACCAGTCGCCAAGATGGTCTCTCCGGCAGCCAGAGCGGCGCCTGAGCCGCCCGACGAGCCGCCCGGTGTCAGCTCGGTGTTCCACGGGTTGCGGGTCACTCCCCACAGCTTGCTGTGGGTGTACGGCGCACAGCAGAACTCCGGTGTCGTCGTGCGGCCGTGCACGACAGCTCCCGCTGCGAAGATGCGGTCGACGATCGGGTGGGTAACGTCAGCGATGTTGCCCTTTTCGGTCAATGAGCCTTCTTCGCTCAGACGCCCCGCAATCGGCTGCTCCTCTTTGAGCAGCAGTGGGATTCCTTCGAGCGGACGAAGGTTTGCCTGATCGCCGGCGAACCGAGCTTCTGATTCACGCGCCGCTGCGTAGGCCTCGTCCAGCATCTGCTCGGTCAGCGCGTTGATTTTCGGCTCGACCTGCGCGGTTCGGCTGACAACGGCATCAAGCAGCTCGACCGGCGACAATTCGCGGCTGAGAAGGAGGGAGCGGGCGGTGCTGGCAGTGATGCTGTGAAGATCCACGTAGATTCCAATCAGGATGCCGTCTGGCGGGGGAGTCGTTGCGAGCGAGTTTCTGTGAGTGATCTCTCGGTGCGCTGAGGTCGAGACTAGGGGCAGGATCGGGCTTAAGTCAACGGCGCTGACATTGGGTGGGGTGGGCACGCGAGCGAGGCGGACTGGGTTAGCCTAAGAGCCGGTTCAGCAGCGAATCGACGGCGCAGGGAGTAGTGGATGACCGCAGTGAAGAGCACGGTCGGCGGCGGACGTGCCCGTCCCCAGCTGGATCGAAATGTCATCCTGACCGTTGCGATGCAAATTGCGGCATCCGGAGCCCCGATCACCATCCGGGCGTTGGGCGCAAAACTCGGCGCCGATCCGACAGCGCTCTATCGTCATTTTGCGACTCGCCGCGACCTGGTTCAGGCGATGTTCGATCGTCTTCTCGTCGAGGTCAACGAGCGCACCAATGCACGGGATCCCTGGCGGAAGCGATTGGGCGAGGCCGCTCAGCACTACTGGGACGCCTGTGAGCGTTATCCCTCGGTCGGTGCGGAGGGGCGCACGCTCATCACCAGAGGGCCGGGCGAGATCGAGGGAGTCGAATTCTTCCTGCAAGGTTTTCGGGATGCCGGCCTCGATCGCACCGATGCCGTACGGTTTTATGCTGTGTTTTCGCACTACTTGACGTCGGTGGGGGCCACCCTGGCCAGTGCTCGGCTCGACGCCGCCAGYGATGGCGAAGAGCCGGACGGGGTCTGGCTGGGCGACGTCGGAATAGTCGACGAGAATCGGTTTCCCGAGGTGGCGGCGTCTCGTGAGCAACTCGCGTCGCTTCGGGACCGCGACATCTTTCAGATGGGTGTCGGTGTCATTTTGGATGCGGCGGAGGCAGCTTCCCGACACTAGCCGCCTGTCAGAATGTGCATCACGATCGATCCGATTGGAGCGCCATGAACGAGACAGTGATCACGGTACAAGGGCACGATGCCGCCTGGTACTCGCCCGAACGCGCCACTGTGCAGCTGGGTATCGGATTCGACGGCCCCGACCGGCAATCAGTCTTCGAGGCCACGACTCGCGCCGCCGAAACCGTGCGCTCGATGGTCGTCGCACTCAGTGAAGCGCAGTCGAGCCCGATCAGCCGCTGGTCGTCTGACTCGGTCTCGGTCTGGAGCGAGCGCCCGTGGAACAACGAAGGCAAACAGCTTCCGTTGGTTTTTCACGCCGCCATCACCTTCACCGTTCGGTTCAGCGACTTCGACGTGATGGCCCACTGGTTGGACGCCGTCGCGGCCGTCGACAGCGTCACCGTGGGCGGCATCGAGTGGTCGCTGACCGCCGCGCGCAAGGCTGCAGTTCTCGCAGACGCGCAATCGCTGGCCGTGACGGATGCGCTCACTCGGGCGACGGTCTTCGCGCGCAGTCTGGGCCTGGAAACAGTGCGAGCCATCGCACTCGCCGATCCCGGGATGCTGGGCGATCACGGTTCGGCGCCCGTTCCTCTGGCTCGCGGGGCGATGATGATGGCGGACAGCGGTGCGGGCCGGTCGGGGATCGCGCTGACGCCGCAGCGAATCGAGGTGTCGGCGTCGGTCGATGCGAGGTTTGTCGCGTCGTAGGGATCGGTGCTCGGTGGTCGGTGGTCGAGCCTGTCGAGACCCCGTGAGTTGACCTTGAAGCCGCGACCCGATCTGGGCGCGTGGTATCCCCATCGGCGCGGTTTCTACTGCGCGCCCAGCGGGATAGCCCGCGCCGGCTTCGCGGGCACGTGCCGCGACGGTGGTCGAGCCTGTCGAGACCCCGTGACCCAGCCTTCAGACTCGGCCCTCTCGTCGACCCGCCCTCCACAGGCGCCGGGTCGGAAAGTTGTCCACAACCCCCGGTCAACAGGCCTTTCGTGTCGGTGCGATGTCGGTGGTGCCTGGAAGAGTTCAGGTATGAACCCGTTGTTGGATCGTCTCGGCGAACAGGTCGATCTCGTCGCCGAATTACACCGCAGGCAGGCCGTGCTGGCCGCCGAGACCGCCGTCGCCATCGACCGGGCGCGGCAGCTCAGTGAGAACCTGACCACGCTCCCGGTCACCGAGTCGACCCTGCGGCAGCGCTGGGCGAACCGACGAGTACTCGTGACCGAACTCGCCTGCGCGCTGCGCRTKCCGGAACGCACCATGGAGACGCAGATCGCGATCGGCCAGGCGCTCATYCACACCCTGCCGGACACGTTCGCCGCGTTGCAGRCCGGGCAGATCAGCTACCGGCACGCCACCGTGCTCGCCGACCAGACGTTCACGCTCACCCCGGAGGACCGGGCCGCGCTCGAGAAGGCGGTGCTGCCCGGCGCCGGGAACCTGATCGTGTCCCGGTTCGCGCAGAAGACCCGCAAAGCCCGGGA